>NZ_JAFEVM010000014.1:0-70887 GCF_016901105.1 Treponema sp. Marseille-Q4523
GCTTTACTGAAATTAGAATTTTATTGATTTGAAAAAGTAGGAAATAATAATATGAAAAAAAGATTTTTTATATTATCGACGGCTTTTATTTTATGTATCGCATCGATATATGCCGAAGACTCTCCGATGTGTCGTTGGACATTTACTCGAGGTCCGGTAACGCTTAACGGGGAAACATTCCTATACAACGAATATCCCCGTTCGTGGAGAGAGCAGGAAGGTTATGCGCTTGTCGCGGGAATCAAAACACATTATTGGCTTTACGATACATATACGTACCATAACGGAAATGATTCGGATATCATGGACGATATTCTTCCTGCATGGGTCGAAAATATGGGCTATGTGATCGATTATGACAATCATGAACATATGTCATCTGCAAACGACGTTCCTTCGTCCGTAAAAGCACTGATGACGCAAAGAAGGTGTGATGTTGCCGTTACGTTGGCAACGAACAGTACTCCGCATAAATTGATTATAACGAGTTTTTCGAAAAATAAAAATTCGTATTTTTTAGATATTTATCCGTTATATAAAGACAATATATTTTATGATCCTGTTATCGAGGATGCGATAAACGAATGTTTATTACGCTTAGATAAATCGATACCGAATGGTTATATGAGAGGGAGCGGAAATATCTATATACGGGATACAGAATTGGGAACATATCTTCTGACCCCATTCGAAAGCGGTACGTGCAGAAGAGCCGGTATTGGACATTTTTTTGAAAACATAGATGACGCAAATGCATGGTTGCAACCGTTTATTGATTATTTTGATATTAAGGGTTGGAAGAAATGGAAGACTAATGTAAAAAATCGACAAGGGTATGACAATCCTAGCGGGAGTCGCGCAGGGCCTTATGCGGAGATTCGGTTTCCAAAACAACATAGCGGAGGGTGGTGGGGAGTATATGTTTATTTTGCTGTAGATTTTTTAAGTTTTGATCCAGAACTAGACAATATGCAGGTAATACTACCATAAAACCAGGAGGTATTAAGTATGAACAAATTTTGTTATGATGTTAAAAACAAGGGCATTAAAATAACGGATGATTCGACCGTTGTTATTTGGGAAAACGCGGAACCGGAAGTCGCTTTAGAAGTCGGAAAAATGTATTATCAAAAAGAGTCACAAGAATCGATCGATAAGTATTTACTTGAACATAACTGTAAAAGATTTTGGGGAAACGCACCGAAAGACTGAAATATCGGTACGGCGAAAAAGTATCCATCGGCATTTTCGACAGTCGGTGGGGTTGATGCATATGCTTTGCGCAAAAAGCATTGTCTGCTCTGAATTAATTGAATACATATAAACGGATTTTCAAAATTACGGCTAGGGTACCGATTGAATTCGAAAAATTCGGTACGGTTTTCATAAAGACAAAAGAAGAATTACAACCGGCAGTAAATGAAAACGGAAAGGGGTAATTGGCCGTCGGGCTATTGAAAAAAATATACAAAAATCGATACTTTATTGGATATTGGAACTTCAAGAAATTATTGGGACTGGGTAACGGTGCGGTGGAGTAAAGACACTTAATAAATTATGAAAAGAAATCGTATATTGCCCGTTTTATTAATCGTTTTTTCTGTTGTTCTTTACGCCGACGAATTCACCGACATTTTGCAGGACTTGGCCGTTCAAACGGCATGTATCGGAAAGTATTCGGCAACGCAAGCTGGCGGCGGTTGGCGCGATGATCCGCACGATTACTATACGCCTGAGATGATGGCGGAGCGTTTTAAGGCTATGTCCGGGAGCATGACACGAACTGCAACTTTTTACGGTGTGTGCTTTGATTACGCACAAGCTGCGTATGAAGATATTCAAAAATATCGGAGTTCTTATAATAAAGCCGGAATGTATGAGAGCTGTTTTTGGATTGCGGGAGTCGATGCAAATTCAAATGTTATAACTTTAACTCGTCCTACGAATTATGATAATGCGGATATCAGGGTAAATGGCGTTTATGTAAGGAAAATGAGCACCGAATATGTAAAAACACATGAGATAACCGGAACGCGGGCAACAAATCACGCTTGGCTTTGGATACAACGAAATGACGGTGTTGTGTTTTGGATCGATCCGACATGGACCGATAATAACGGATATGTCGTATGGGGCTGTGTAATAAACGGAGAAGAAATTCAGCTTCGTCCCGATGAAAGATTTTGCGTACAGTATCCGGAATATCTAAAAGATCTGCCTTTTCCGCCCGCGGTCGGGCAAAAGTTGAAACCGAGTTCCGCTAACGGTTCGCATATCGCATCTTCGCTCTCGTCTTCGAATTCCGATACGGAGAACTGTTATGGCGATATCATCAGCTGCGGCATTATAATTCCGTTTTCGAATATGTTTCAAAATGCTGATATAGGTTTTTCCTTCAGTTATGAAAACGGTACTTCATATCGCTTTCCGTTAATCTTACAGATCGATTGTTACGGGCATAGGGGAAAAGGATTTTTATTATTCGATTTAGGAGCAGGTCTGCAACTTGGACAGATTTTTGCACTGTACGGCGGCGGCGGAATAGGCTGCTCAAAGGATATCATCACTCTGTTCGATTCCAAAAGCAGTGATTTTTACAAAGTAGACTTTGCATGGAAAGTCAATGCCGGTATTCGTACGACATTCGGAAGCAGTTCTCTACGATACGATGTGTCTTATATAAACGGAGCGGGATTTCTTTTGGGCTTATTTATCGGATATATGTTTTAAATAACACAAACACCGGACCTTAAAATAAAAACAGCGCAGTATGTGTACTTGACGGCGCTTTAGGACGAAGCGGATCGGAAGATCCCGCCTTCCGCACTTCGGTAACCCTCATCCGCGCCCCGGCGCGGACGCTGCGCGGTGCTCCACGCGGGCGTAAGTCTTTCGTAAGCGCGTGCGATATTGCGAGTCGGAGCAGGCATTGTAGTTTTTACCTTGTCGGTGCTTTTTATGCTTTTCGTAAATGCGTGCGCCGTTACAGCTTATGCGCTCCGTTATCGCTTTTCGAAAAATTCCCGGATCTCATCGAGCCGATCGAGCGCGTCTTTTCGTCCGATGTCGTACAGCGCTTTGATTTTTGCACCGTCTTTTTCCGTACGCCCGACCCCCGCGGTGTGCTTCGGACGGATGAGCAAAACCGAGCCCGCTTCCGCCCTTCGTTCGATATCCGCAACTTCATCGTTGTATACGATATGGCGCATTTCCATCGCACGGATGAGCGCGGGATATTTCCGCATTGCAATGCGCAGCGCGGGGAGCAGCGGATTTTTTTCTTTACGGTATCCTTCAGGCTGCGTCAAAATGACGATGTTTCGCGTATAGCCGAGCTGCTCGAAAGCGCGGAGCGGGATCGAATCGGCGATGCCTCCGTCGAGCATTTTACGGTCGTCCGCGCATACGATGTTCGAAGCGAGCGGCATGGACGCCGACGCCTGCAGCCATTTCATTTCATCGCCGCGGAGCGTTTTGCACCGATGGTAAACGGGCTCACCCGTTTCGACGTCGGTACACGTTACGTAAAACTCGACCGGAGAAGATTCGAGCGCGTCGTTGTCGTAAGGATCGAGTTTTTCCGGCAGTTCGCGCCAGCAAAAATCCGCGTTGAATAAATCGCCCGTCCTAAGCCATGAGCGGAAACTCATATAGCGTTTGTCGCCGCAGTATTTCATCGTATAGCGGACGGATCGTCCGATTTGGTGCGACGCATAGCTTGCTCCGTGAACGGCTCCCGCCGACACGCCGAGCACTCCGTCGGCTTCGATGCCGTTTTCGCAGAACACGTCGAGTATGCCCGCCGCATAGATGCCGCGGTGTCCTCCGCCTTCGATTACGATCCCCGTTTTCATCTTTTCCATCCTTTTCGTCGACGTATGCTTTCAGAATCTCGCTATCCGGATTATTTAATAAGTTTCCACTCGCCGTCAATCAGCAATTCGTGCGGCTTGAAATTCGATTTATACACCATCGACTTGCAGTCTTTAAGCCAATAGCCGAGATAGTACCGTTGCAGATGAAATGTTCGGCACAATTCTATTTCCCTCAATATGCTGTAGGTACCGATGCTTCTCTTTTTCGTTTCGTCCGACGTGTCATAGTAAAAATAATTCGACGACAGGCTTGCGTTTCCCGTGTCGATGATGCCGACGCCGACGAGCTTTCCGCTGTACCTGTAATCCATATTTATCGTGCCGGAATAAAACGATTCGTACTTGCCGTCCTCCGCCGTGCGGCAGATGCCGTTCATATCGATGAGCGTTTTTTTCGCTTCGTCGAAACTTTTTTCAGAGGCGGGATTGTGCCGCTTGTCATAGGTGCGGAAAAGCGTAACTTTTTCGTCGGTCACGAATTCATCCGCTTTCGTCGTGAGCGTTACGGCAAGATCGCGGTTCTTTTCAAGTACGCGCCGCTGCGACTTCGACGGCTCGAACGCGTCCGGAAAAATTCTGATCGGAATACACGCTTTGCAATCGGGACAGTCGGCGCGATATACGTAGTTTCCCGCCCGGCGGAAACCTTCGTCGAGTATGATGTCGAATAAAATTTGCTGATAGAGTGCGGGGTCGCTTTCGGTGCGCACAGGCTCTTCACCGTGCATCAACATATCCGACGCTTCGTCCACTGACGGAATGCGGTAAATCGTTTCGTGCGACGTGCGGCCTTCAAAGTAACCGCAGCTGCCTGCGTACAGATTGTTAAAAGCGTCGTTTTGCTCGTCGGATCGGATATCGCCGGTCATCCTTACAGTCCCGTACCTTCGTCGATCCCCATCATGATATTCATACACTGCACCGCAGCTCCCGACGCTCCCTTGCCGAGATTGTCGAAGCGTGCGGAGATTACGATGCGCTCGTCGTTTCCGTACACGAATATCTGCATATCGTTCGTTCCCGAAAGCGTATTTGCCGCGATAAATCCGCCGTCGATCGTATCCTGCAGTTCCATAACCTTGATAAATTTTGAACCCGCATAGCACGACGCAAACATTTCCCGCACGTCAGGGACGGAAACTTTTTTTGCAAGCAGCCGAGCGTGCAGAGGCACGGTAACCGTCATACCCGAAAAATAATCGCATATATACGGAGTAAAGGCGGGCGGAAAATCCAAACCGCTTATCTTTTGCATTTCCGGCAAATGCTTGTGGTGCTGTGTCAGCGCGTAGAGGCGCGGGGAGGCGAATCCTTCGGGGCGGTTTTCCGCTTCGTACTCGGCGATCGCTTTTTTGCCCGCGCCGCTGTAGCCTGAAACCGCGTGGCACACGACGGGATAATCGCGCCCCATGATGTGCGAAGAGATGAGCGGAAAACAGATCGCGTTAAAGCCGCTCGCATAGCAGCCGGGAACTGCGACCCGTTTCGATTTTTCGATGCGGTGCCTGAAATCGCTTGAAAGTTCGGGGAAACCGTAATCCCAGCCTTCGGCGGTGCGGTGCGCGGTGGACGCGTCGATGATGCGCACGGCGGGATTCGTGCACAATTCTGTGGCTTCGACGGCTGCCGCGTCGGGGAGACATAAAAACGTAAAATCGGAATTATTAATTAATTTTTTTCGTTCGTCCGCGTCTTTTCTTTTGTCGTCGTCTATGCGCAGCATTTCGATGTCGCTGCGCTTTGCAAAGCGCTCGTATATCTTTAAGCCCGTCGTGCCTTCCTGCCCGTCGATAAAAATTCTGTATGCCATAGATACTACTATAGTGCACCGAAAAGAAGAGTGCAATCACGATGTGCGTAAGAGCGAACCGTAACCGGCATAAAACAGCGATATGAGAGTTCCGTACAAATAAAAGATACTGTAAGATGAAATCTGTCGATTCAGACTTGACAATTTTTTCGGAATAATACTATTTATACAAATGGTATGACAAAAGAAATCGCCGCTGTCGGATGTACGGTAGACTATGAATTGGTATGGGACTCCTCTGTCATAGAGAATCTGATAAAAGAATATGCCGTTTATGATGCTGATTTAAAACAGCCGGATGAGCTTGATACCGAAAGAAAACTTATTATAAGTATTCTCAGCTTTATGAAAGAAGAGGTAGGCAGTAACAGATCGATTATTGAAAATGTGCTTTTTGAGTTTGTATCTCGTATGCAAAAGAAAACTACACTCGGAGGTACCGGTACACGAGCTGCATACGCACTCGAAAAATTCGATATAAGCTGCATTCTCCATGGAAATACACAAAATAAATATACTCGTGCGCTTCTTCCTAAAACATGTGAATATATGTGTTCTTCCGGTAAAGATACTTTATATCCTCATGTAATAATACAATATACATCTCAATCTGTCATTCATGCAAATGATATTGATATACGTCCGTCTCGTGCAAATCGTTTAATTTATTCAAACGATAAAGCGAGCGAGCGTCCTTCTTTTAATCCTGACTTTTTTGAAAAACGTATCATAGGAGTCAATGTACTTCATGTTAATTGTTTTGAATCCGTCGTAGATCAAGAGATACTTCATCTCGGATGGAAATATCTGTGTACTCAATTTAAAAATGCACAAAAGCGCGGTACTATTGTCTATCAGGAGATGGGTTGTCATCATTCGGCCCAAACCCGACAGTATGTGCTTGAAAATATGTATAGTGCTGTTGATATTTGCAGTATGAATGAAGATGAGCTTGGTTGTTTTGTCGAAAAGAAGATTGATTTGCTTGACGCGGCGGATGTCCATAATGCATTGGAGAGGATGCATTCACTCTATCCCGTTCCGTTAATAATTATCCACTCGAAGTATTGGGCGCTTTGTTATGGGAAAAATGCGCACAAGGTTTCGGAATGTCTTAAAACCGGCATCACAATGGCAACAGCTCGCTTCCGGTTTGGAGATAACTTTACGGTGGAACAGTATAACGATACATACGATGCGGCAGAAGAAAAATGCGGAAAGAAGTTTGTTAAAGATATGACAAAAATCGATACAAACGTATGTTGTAAAAGCTCTGTTGTTGTTTTTGAAAAAAATGTTACTACCGTCGGACTCGGTGATACATTTCTCGGCGGAGTATTTTTGACACTGCACCGCATGGACCGTGATACCCTTTTAAAATAAAGATGCGTTTCTTTATATGTGAGATATCGATTGATGATTACTTTATTGAATCATTCGACAGTATCTTTTAGAAAAGAAAGCTTACATCGTTATTATTTTTTTATATAAGCAAAATCAAAACCGCAAGGGAATCTAATTTAAATTCCGGAGAATCATTTTAAATGCCCGTAAATTTTTCTTGCAAAAGCCTGATTGTAGGTGTAAAATTATTATGGGAGGTTTCTAAAAAATTCGGTTTTTAGGAGGTTCCCGTAAATATGTACGGTATTTGTTATCGGCTTATTCAAGAGGAGATGTATGCACTATTTCGAATATGACAGCACTAGAAATCTTGATTTGATAGCATTGGGGCGTGTGTGTATCGATTTTAATCCTCTCGACTATTATAAACCGTGGGAAGAATGCGAAACTTTTAAAAAATACGTAGGCGGTTCTCCTGCCAATACGGTAGTAGGGCTTGCACGCCTTGGGAAAAAGTGCGGCTTTATAGGTTGTATTTCAAAAGATAAGATGGGGGAATTCTGTAAAAAATTTTTTCAAACCGAAGGAATAGATACATCACATATTATGTATGCGAAACACGGTGAGTCGCTCGGGCTTGCATTTACGGAAATTCCCGATAAAGAGCATTCGAGCTTGATTATGTATAGAGATAATGTTGCGGATCTGCAGCTTGAACCGGAGAACGTTACCGAAGATTATATTCGGCGTGCAAAAATTTTATTAATCAGCGGTACTGCCCTCGCGGCAAGCCCTTCACGGGATGCGGCGCTCAAAGCGGTTCAGCTTGCGAAAAAAAATAAAACCGACGTGATTTTTGATATTGATTACAGGGACTATACATGGCTCTCAAAAGAAGATGTAGCGATTTACGGTTCGATAGTTGCAAATGAAGCCTGTGTGATTATGGGTTCACGAGAAGAATTTGATTTACTCGGCGGGGATTGGCATTCTTTTAAAGACGATCAAAATATATCCGATTTTTGGTTTGCAAAAAATTGTAAAATTACAATTATCAAGCATGGAAAGGAAGGTTCTGCCGCATTTACCGATGATGGAGAAGTTTATAAGGTCAAACCTTTTCCTGTAGAAAAGATAAAGTCATTCGGCGGCGGTGACGGTTATTCAAGTGCTTTTATTAACGGGCTTTTGGAAAAATGGCCGCTTGAAAAATGCTTGAATTACGGTTCTGCGTCAGCTTCTATGCTTGTTGCGAGTCTTGGCTGCTCTTCCGATATGCCGGATTATAAAAAGCTTACGGAATTTATTAAGGAAAAAGAAGCGCAGTTCGGTGCGACGGTTACACGTATAAAATAAGTATTTCGGTTTGTGTATAAACGTAATTGGGTAAAAAACAATCAGGAGATTAGAAAATGATAAGCAATATTCCTGAAGTAAAGGTCGGTATTATTGCGGTAAGCCGCCGTAATTTTCCGATTACATTGAGCGAAAGAAGACGTCATGCGGTTGCGGAATTGACTCCCTATTTATATGAATCACTTATAACAGTCGGAAAAGAGGAAGATGTTCCCAAGGCATTGGACGATGTGAGATCTCACGGATGTAATGCGCTCGTCGTTTTTCTTGGCAATTTTGGACCGGAAACTCCGGAAACCCTGCTTGCCGCCCGATTCGACGGGCCTGTTATGTTTGCAGCGGCTGCGGAAGGGGATGGAGACCTTATACAGGGACGGGGAGATGCGTTTTGCGGGCTTTTGAACTGTTCCTATAATATCGGACTCAGGAATATTAAAAATGCTTATATTCCCGAAATTCCAGTCGGCGACAGTCGGGCTGTCAGCAAAATGATAGATGAATTTATTCCTATTGCTCGAGCCGTTATCGGTTTAAAGCATTTGAAAATTATCTCATTCGGGCCCCGTCCGCGTGATTTTTTTGCATGTAATGCACCGATCAAAGGCCTTTATGACATAGGTGTTGAAATCGAAGAAAACAGTGAACTTGATTTATATGTAAGTTATCAAAACCATGCGGATGATAAGCGTATTGCCGATTTGACAAAAGAAATGGAAAAGGAGATAGATGCGGATAAAAATCCTTATCGCGAGATATTGCCCCGTCTTGCACAATATGAACTTACGCTTCGTGATTGGGCCGAAGAACATAAGGGCATAAAAAAATATGTGACGTATGCGAATAAATGTTGGCCTGCATTTTGTCATGTTTTCGAATTTGAGCCGTGCTATGTAAACAGCAGGCTTTCCGAGTCGGGGATACCTGTCGGTTGTGAATGCGATATCTATGGCGCACTGAGCGAATACATCGGATTATGTACCAGCGGGAAACCGGTTACATTGCTTGATATAAATAATACCGTTCCTCCCGATAAAGCGGATAAAATAGCTCTAAAAGAACAATGTAAGCCTACTGATCTCTTTATGGGATTTCATTGCGGTAATACGCCGTGTTCGCTTTTACGCAATCCTCATCTCAGTTATCATATTATACAAAAGCGTGAATTTGAACCTAATACCGAACCCCGTATTACACGAGGGACTATGGCAGGAGATATTAAAGCTTCGGATGTTACAATTTATCGGCTTCAGGCTGATGCTTATGGAAAATTACATGCCTATGTTGCTGAAGGAGCCGTCGTTGATTTTCCTACGGATAGTTACGGCAGCATAGGCATATTTCGTATTCCGGAAATGGAACGTTTTTATAGATACGTTTTGCTTGCACGCCAATTTCCACATCATACGGCAGTCGCTTTTTCGCATACGGGTGATGCATTATATGAATTATTTAAATATTATCGTATTCCAACGGAGTTCAATCATCCGTCTTTTGAGCGTTATGACGATGAAAATCCTTTTAGATGATTTAACTTGACAGATTGAAATTTGGCGGTTACGATTGATATGTAATTTAATTTTTCACAAGGAGTTTGCGTATGAAAAAATTGGCTATTGTATGCATTGGTCTACTATTTGCGACTTCATTGTGCTTCGCGGTTGGAGGTGCCGATCAATCGGGTAATGACAGTAAACAAGTTACAATCGAGTTTATGCAATGGTGGGAACCGGAAAATCCCGGTTTGTTTGATTCGATAATCGAGCGTTTTCAAAAAGCAAATCCTGACATTAAGATTAATTTGATTTCCAAGCCGTTCAGCGATATTCAGCAACAGGTAACGATTGCAGCGGCTTCCGGTACGTTGAGCGATGTCGTCGCTATGGATCCGCGTTGGGCTTATGATGTCGCAAAGCAACAAGCGGTAGTTCCGATGGATGATTATTTTAAGAACGACAGTAAACTTAACGGAAAATACGATATGACCCGTGTAAACGGAAAGGGTTATGTTATTGTTTTTCAAAATTTTATCTATCCGTTATTCTATAACAAGACATATTTAGCAGATGCGGGTATCGCTAATCCGCCAAGTACTTGGAGTGAGCTTGTGACAGTAGCCAAGAGAGTTACGAATTCGAATAAGGATCGATATGCTCTTGCATGGGGACTAAATGTACAATCTCCCAATAATATTCAAAACGATTTGTTGTCCTACATATGGGCGATGGACGGTTCCGTATACCCGAAATTTGATACTCCCGCAAATCAGGAGGCATTTGAATTCCTTATAGGTCTTTATAAGGCCGGTTATATTCAACCGGGTGCCCTTGTTGCAGCAGAGCAAGATAAGGTAGAGCTTTTTGCATCGGGACGCGTTGCTATGTGTGTCACTTCATTGGCACATATCAATATGATAAATCAACGTGCGCCGAATTTGAATTATGACCTTGCTATGATGCCCGTAAAAGACGGATATAACGGTAAACGTAACTTTAAAAATGCTGTGTGGGGTCTCGGCATTTCAACAAAGAGTAAGCATAAAGAACAGGCGTGGAAATTCATACAATTTCTTCTTCAACCCGATATAGCAACTGAAGTTGCCGATGTGGCGCATGCTTTCCCCGGACATAAAGATTCTACGGTAAATTGGGTTAATTCAAACGATCTTTTCAAAAAGGCATTCAATATGTATCAGCAATGCGGTACAAAGAATGAGTCGGGCGGCGCACCGAGAGCTTCCCGTCTTTGCGGTATCATTGACGAACAGTTACAGGCTCATCTTTCCGGCAAGCAAACGATACGGCAATTTATGCAGAACGCACAGAAGCAGATAGATGAGATTTATGCTGAAGCGGCGAAATAAATAATTTCGTAAAGCAGCAGAAAAACCTTGTAATTACCGGAGCCGAGTACCCTCTGCTCCGGTTCTATTGTGATGTGAAAAATGATAAAGAAAGAACCCAATTACAAATTTCAACGTACAAGTCAACCGTATCGGTTTATGACACCTGCTCTTTTTGTTTTGATAATTCTAATGGTATATCCTATCTTTAAAGTTTTTTATTACAGTTTTTTTGATAATGTTATTACAAATCCCGATCCGCATTTTGTCGGCTTAAAAAATTATAAAAAAATTATTTTTGATCCGATTTTCAGATCATCACTTTTTCATACATTGTATTTTACGGTGTTTAGCGTAATCTTTCATATGTTTATTGGGCTGGGATTTGCCATGCTCTTAAATGCACATATAAATTCGGTAATACGATCGTTATGCAGAATTATGTTTGTACTGCCGTGGTTGTTTACCGCAACCGTCATATCGCTTATCTGGAAATTGATATTGGAACCCGGTGGAATTTTTAATTATATGCTTAAAACGCTCGAACTTATCCCGAAAGGTATAGAGTGGTTCGGGAGCGAAAAGACCGCACTCGGTTCTTTAACATTTGCAAATATTTGGGCCGGATACCCTTTTTATATGATCAGTATTCTTGCAAGTCTTCAAGCCGTTCCGGAGGCGGAATACGAAGCTGCTTTGCTTGACGGTGTTAATGGATGGCAAAAATTTTGGTATGTTACATTTCCTCATCTTATACCTGTTCTTTTAAGTTTGAGTCTGCTCGATTTCATTTGGACTATGCAAGTGTTTCCCCTTGTCTGGACAACGACAGGGGGCGGTCCCGGCCATGCGACGGAAATGCTGTCTACGTATACATATAAGCTGACTTTCCATCAATATGAATTTGCACTTGCTTCGACTTCAGCTATTATCATATTTCTCATTTCATTGATACTATCCATTTATTATTCGAAGCGGCAAACGGCAATAGCGGAGTAAGAAAATGTTGGAAAGACAAAATAATAAACCACGTAATTCATCTTTACGAATGCAGTGCTTTGTTCGGAGAATCGGAGTTTATTTTGGTCTTTTTTTAGGATTTTTATTTGCCGGATTTCCCGTTTTTTGGATGATTACCATGTCTATTCGTCCGAACGGCGAGGTTTTTGATCTTCCCCCTCATTTTTTGCCGAAGGTGTTTACTTTTGACGCATATATAAAAATTTTTTCTACATTACAAAAACTTCGTTATTTTTTTAACAGTTACTTTGTTGCTTTTGCCGTAACGGCGCTTGCACTTATTATCGGCTGTCTTGCGGGCTATGCTTTTTCACGTTTTGAGTATAAAGGTAAAAAAATTTTTAATAGCTTTATCATCGGTACCCAAACTATTCCTGCAATTACCCTTATGATTCCTTACTTCAGTATGATGGTAAGTTTTCATGTGTATGACAGTTATTTTGCCCTCATTGCAACGCATCTTGCAAAATGTTTGCCGTTTTCAATTATTATGATGACCGGCTATTTTAATACATTACCCAAAGAGCTTGATGAAGGCGTGCTTATTGACGGCGGTTCGCGATGGCTGGCTTTGTGGAGAATACTTGTGCCTATTTCCATCCCCGGCATGGTCGCAACGGGCTTGTATACTTTTCTTCAATCTTGGAATGAATACTTGTATGCGCTGACACTTACAAAACGTACGGAAATGGCCACCGTACCCATTGGTATTTCTTTGCTTATGGGCGAATACAGTTATGAGTGGTCTGAAATGATGGCAATGAGTATTCTTGGCAGCTTGCCGATTATGCTTTTGTTTCTTTTTTTCCAAAAATACTTTTTGGCAGGAATGACCGCCGGTTCCGTAAAGATGTGAAAATATTTACCGGTTTATTTGCATGGTAATTATAAATCAATTTATATGGGAGCTGTAATATGTTAATGAATATGAAAGAATTATTGGAGCCTGCACGCAAGTATCGTTTTGCCGTGCCGGCGTTTAACATGAGCACAAGCGAATTTTTTAATGGTGTTATGGATGAGTGCGAAAGCAAAAACGCGCCTGTTATTATTGAAATTCACCCGAATGAATTGAATTTCAGCACCGATAGTTTTATTAAAATGGTTATAGACAGAGCCTTGCGAAGCGCAATTCCTGTGGCTGTTCATCTTGATCACGGAGCATCCGTTGAACAGGTGATTTGTGCAATTCAGGCGGGTTTTACAAGTGTGATGATTGACGGTTCTCTCAGGAGTTTTGAAGATAATATTGCAATTACAAAAGAAGTTGTAAAAATTGCACATGCCGTAAATGTGAGTGTTGAAGCCGAGCTGGGTACAATCGGTGCAACGATTGCAGGGGGCGTCGCGTCAACGGAAGGCATCGTTTATACAAAACCGGAAGACGTAAAAAAATTTGTTGAGGCTACGGATGTGGATACTCTTGCCGTTGCCATCGGTACTGCACACGGTCTTTATCCGAAAGGGAAAAGACCTCATCTTCATATTGATATCTTAAAGGAAATCCGTAAGGTGACCGATATTCCGCTTGTTTTGCATGGCGGATCTGATAACCCCGATGATGAGATTGCAGAGGCTGTTAAAGAAGGTATCCAGAAAATCAATATTTCTAGTGATATAAAAACCGCGTTTTTTATGAAAGCGCGAGATGTCTTAAAGGATGAATCATTGCGCGAACCGAAAGCGGTGTATACTCCCTGTTTGGAGGCGATGAGGACCGTTGTTGCACAGAAGATTGATTTATTTGATGATGCTGATAAAGTAAAATATTATCGATAACGTATAAAATGGTGTACAGAAAAAATGAAAAAATATGCCGTAGTCGGAGGATCCGTTGTTCTTGACATAGAGCCGTTTATTGAAAACGAGGATTTTGAAATTACGCAGGGAAAGTTGATATATGTTCCCGATATTCAAATGCATGTCGGAGGTACTATAGGAAATACGGGGCTTGCCCTTAATAGGCTCGGCATTCCTGTGTTTAGTATGGGAATGACAGGTAACGATAACAGAGCTTCCATTATTAAAATCATTTTGGAAGAGGAAGGTGTCGATTATTTTTTTGCCGCTGATCAAAACGAAAGAACTTCCACGTCGATTGTATTTGCTGTTCCCGGTAAAGATAGATGTATTATAAATAGCGGCGGCAGCAATAAATCTTTTTCATCGGATATAATTGATGTCGCAAAATTTCCGGAAGACAGCGCTGTTTTTCATTTTGCCTATCCGACAGCAATGAAAAACTTGTATTCAAACGGCGGCAAGGGAATGTATGATATTCTGAAGCGGGTAAGAGATAAGGGTATTGCATGTTCTTTGGATGTATGTCCCCCCCGCGAAACCGATCTTAATTGGGCACGGATATTGTCGTGCTGGCTTCCTCTTACGGATTTTTTTGAACCGAGTATTGAAGAGATGCTCATTATGCTCGACAGTGATTACTACAAAAAAATTAATAATGAAAGAAAAGGTAATAATATTATTGATTTAATTACCGTTGAGAAAGTTCAGGAAATTGCGAATATGCTGGTCGCGCTCGGCGGGAAAATTATTCTTCTTAAAGTCGGTAAAAAAGGTTTGTATCTTAAAACTGCAGGCGAAGATGCGATAAAGCAAATTCCTCGTGCGATAGATAATCCGCAAAAGTGGGCAAACAGAGAAGTATGGTTTCCCCCCTGTGCCGTTCCTGTTGTATCTACTAAAGGTGCCGGAGATACGGCGATTGCCGGTTTTTTAGCAGGTGTTCTTGACGGATTGAATCCCGAACAAGCCCTTGCGATCGCTACCCTTACCGCGGGTTGCTGTATCCGGACGCTTGATTCAATAAGCGGTATACCCTCTCTTGAAAATTTAAAAGCAGAAATGCTGTCGGGTTTTGCTCAGGAATCGGTTTCTCTTTCAAAGGATTGGAAGTGGAATAAGCAATATGCTCTCGGGCCTTGTGATATTACAAGATAAATGCTGCCGAACAATTTTGCGACGGAAACTATAGTGCACCGAAAAAAAGAGTGCAATCACGATGTGCGTAAGAGCGGACCGTAACCTGCGCTTATCGAAATATTTTTAAGGTTTCCGCTTCAGGCTGCGCAAATATTTTTTGCGGTCGTCGGGAACGCGGTAACTTTCGCTCGCTTTTTGAATCGTTTTGTTATGCGTCCATACATCGAGCTTTTTCTTTTCGATAAAGGGAAGAGCGGCATCGTATTGTTTTGCGAGCGCCGTCGCAAAATACCACGCGACCATCATATTGATATAGTATTCGTCCGAACGTATCTTTGAAACGAGGGCTGCGGACGAAAGCGTAAAGCGTTCGTCGAGAAAAAAGCGCATGAGTATGCCGATGCCGAATCTCACCGTATAAGTTTTCCCCGACGCGATCCATTCCTGCGCTTTTTTGTACAGCGCGGGAATATTTTTTTCGAGCGCTTTCGGACTCATCGAATCGCAGGTCGCCCAGTTGTCGACGTAGGACAAAAACTCGTCGAGCGCTGCGACGGTGTCGTCGAAATCGGCAATCGTTTCGATGATGAACGCGTGTACGTTGTTTTCTTCATAATAAACGTGCGGAAGATTTTTAATAAATTTTTTTGCATCGGGGGTTTTTGCGAATTCTTTTGCAAAAGAGCGGAGAGCGGGAGTCCGTATGCCGATGATCGTTTCGCCCGGAAGCGTCGGCAAAAGCTTTTGCTGAAACCGCCGATAAACCGTATCCTGCATCGAAAATAATTTTTTTTGGAGCGCCGTTTTCGTCATAAAACGAGTGTAGCCGAAACGCGGGCGGGACGCAAGGGAACGCATTACATCAACAGGGATTACGCATGAAAAATGTATGCACAGAAAAGAGACATAATATGAAATAAAAAAGGCGGAACGCGAGGCAGCGGCAATGCCGCCGAGCCGTTCAGACCGATGGCAAGCGAACTTTTTGGCAAAAAAGTTCGCGCAGTCCGATTCCAATTACGGTCTGCCGCGGCGAACGGCAGGGCTGCTGCCGGGAGTGCAGCCGATTTTTTACGGTAATGGTTATTTTTTGGGGAATATAGATTCTCATGTGTAAGCCCTGATTGCATCACGTATATCGCGTAAAAAACGACCGGCGCTGCGTATTTTTCAGTCCGTAAACAACGGTGTCGACATATAGCGGTCGGCAGAATCGGGGAGCAGCACGACGATCGTTTTATCTTTAAATTCCGCGCGCTTTGCAACTTCGTACGCCGCCCACAGTGCGGCTCCGGACGAAATACCGGCGAGTATGCCTTCCGTTTTTCCGAAGTCTTTTGCCGCCGAAAACGCATCTTCGTCTTTTACTGCGACAACTTCGTTGTAAATTTTTTTATCGAGCGTATCGGGGATAAAGTTTGCGCCGAGACCTTGGATTTTGTGCGGACCGGCATAGCCTTCCGAAAGAAGCGGAGACGAAGCGGGCTCGACCGCAAAGATTTTTACGTTTTTATTTTTTGTACGCAAAAATTTTCCGATGCCGGAAAGCGTACCTCCCGTTCCGACGCCTGCAACGAAAGCGTCGACGTGTCCGCTGCAGGCTTCCCAGATTTCGGGACCGGTCGTTTTGAAATGCGTTTCGGGATTTACGGGATTCGTAAATTGGTTCGGTATAAAACCGTGCGGCGTGTTCTTTGCGATTTCATTCGCTTTGTCGACGGCACCTTTCATTCCCTGTGAGCCGTCCGTAAGTACGATTTCCGCGCCGTACGCTTTTAATAAATTGCGCCGTTCGACGGACATCGTTTCGGGCATCGTTAGAACGAGGCGCAGTCCGCAGCTCGCACATACCGATGCGAGAGCGATCCCCGTATTGCCGCTCGTCGGTTCGATGATGACGGAATCTTTTTTGATTTTACCCGTTTTGATCCCGTCGTCTATCATCGCTTTTGCGATACGGTCTTTAACGCTTCCGGCGGGATTGAAGTATTCAAGTTTTGCGAGGATGCGTGCGTGGAGCGAGAGGCGCTTTTCCGTATTTTTGATTTCGATCATCGGCGTATGTCCGATGAGATCGCTCAGTTTTGCTGCGATTTTTTCCGCCACGGCGATTACCTCCGTATCTTAAATGCTGTAGTCGAGCGTTTCGGGAAGCACGGTGAGTTGATCGAGGGTTATGCCGTCGAGGTACGCGTTGATCACTTTTCCGAGCCCTTCCCACAGTTTTATGGTCGCGCAGATCGATTGGCGGCTGCATCCCGTCGCATTGGCTTCGAGACAGCTCACCGGTGCCAAATCGCCTTCGGTGATGCGCAGTATTTCGCCGACGGTATATTGATTTTTCGGCCTTGCGAGTTTGTAGCCGCCCTGCGGTCCGCGTACGCTTTGCAAAAGTCCGTATTTGCTCAAAAGAGAAGTGATCTGTTCGAGGTATTTTATCGAAATAGCCTGCCGCTCCGAAATATCTTTCAACGGGATAAATTCGTCCTGCTTGTGTTGAGCCAAATCGATCATAAAGCGGAGCGCATATCTGCCGCGCGTTGATATTTTCATATTTTCCTACTGAAAAACTAGTATATCCGATCGCGGTGATTTTGTAAAGGAAAAAGAAGAAAAGAAGAAAAAGCAATAATTGTTCGGGGCGGCTAATAAAATATATTTTCGGAAAACTTTCCGAATTTTGTTAAATTTGCAATAGCACATAAATATTAATTTCTGAAAGACAAGCTCGCGTTTAACGAAATCGCACTAATTGAAAAATAAAATATTTTCTTGCCGTTTACAGTTCCACGACGATTTTGCCGTTTACCTTGCCGCCGTCGCATGCTTCGCAGGCTTTTCCAATATCGCGGAAAGCAAACTTTTCTCCGACAAGCGGATTTAATTTGTGTTCGGCTAAAAAAGCGAAAATCGAATCGATGTCGGCTTGTGTCGGGAAATTGCTGTGAAAGCCGGTCAGATATACGCCGCTCGGAATTTCCTGAATGGGAGCAAAATTGTCAAGTACAAACACGCCGCCGAGCACACCCGTATTACAGACGATGCCGCCTGAAGCGGTACACCGCAACGTATCGCGCAAGGTTTTACAGCCGACCAGTTCCAAAACTTTATTGAAGCGGCCTTGATATTTTTCGTTCAGATTACTGTCGTCCAAAATACACTCGTCCGCTCCCGCATTTTTAAGCAAACTCAATTTGCTTTCACGGTGCGTTGTTGCGGCGACACGGCAGCCTATCGCTTTTGCAATTTGAATTGAAGCGTAACCGAGTGCGCAGGTACCGCCGCGGATCAAAAGCTCATCGTCTTTTTGCAGCCGCAAACAGCGGAACAAAGAACCCCACGCGGTAAAATATGTTTCGGGAACAGCGGCGATATCCGTCCATGCCATATCGGACTGTATTGCAAAAACATGGTGAAAAGGAAGCAGGGCATATTCGGCATAGCTGCCGTTGAAGCTACGCCCCATTCCTCCCATGAGCGCAACGACTTTTTGTCCGGCGGAAAAATGAGTATCGGAAGCATCCGCAATTTCGCCTACGCATTCGATACCGGGGATAATCGGTTTTTGTATGTAGTCATGTTCAATTTCAAATTGCCGTAAGATTTGTTCGGAATGGTTGAGTCCGAATGCATGGATCTTTACGAGTACCCATCCGCTCTTTACGGCGGGGACGGGAACATCGGTTAAAACAATGTCTTTTGCCGCGGTCGGTTCGGTCAGTACCACAGCCTTCATCATCTTCGGTATTGTATGCATCACAACCTCCTGCTTTAATTTTGTTTTCAGGTTTTTATCAGTGAAAACTTGTTTATTATTGTACCGCGGTATCGAATCGGTTTGTCAGTTTATAGCTGCGGGGCGATAATCCCTTTGTAAACGAATTGAACTCCGCCCATGTTTCAGTCAGGTAATAGGCGACTACGGCCTCCCGGTTGTTGCCGAACTGCGAAGTCAGCACCGGGCTTTCCTCGAAGCAACGGTTTACGACAGCCGGATCTTTTGTAAAATTCACCTTGCCGCCCAACCGCACATAGGTCATGGTTTCCGGATCGCAGATACACAGTTGAATATACGGGTGCGCGCGCAATTCGGCATAGGAAGCATAAAACTCCACAGTATCGAAATACAGAACGCCGTCCTGTTCAAACTTAAATTCAATAGGGCGAATCTGCGGATTGCCGTCCAAGCCGAGTGTGGTACCGTATTGCAGGGAAAAACGATCGAAGATTTTTGTGACAACGCTCAAACCGTCCTCGTAATCCAGCGATTGAAAAAACTCCAAATTCGTCATAGGAGCATTCTCCTTTCGGCCGGCTGCCGTATAACAGAGAATACCGATCAAAAAAATGCCGCACAGAACCGGTATAATTTTCCGTGCCGGCTTAAGCTGCTTTAAACCGCTCATACGACTTCCTTCCAGCATTGCGGATCGGCGGCATAAAAATCTCCGCCGCAGCTTCCGCTTGCAACGGCGGGACAGCCGCGGCAATACGGCAGCAACTCACATTTTGAGCACTTGTTGAATTTTCCGTAGTCGCGGTAGGCTTCCATTTTTTTGCCCGTCCATACATCGGCCAGCCGCTCATCGCATGCGTTCCCGACACGGCTGTTTGCTACGCGGCGGCAGGCGTAAATATCGCCCGTCGGTAAAATCGTGATATGGCAATTCCCGCAATTACAGCCGCCGGAAATGATAAGTTTGTCGAAATTGTACCCGACGCCGGGAATCGACGGATCGGAAACCGTTCCCGCATCCGATGTTCCGGAAGCCGAAGTTACCTTATCCGCCGGGGTATGAGCGGGCAATTCAAAGCGTCCGTGTTCGTAATCGAAAAGCGTCCATAGATGATCTTTTCGATTAAAATAAGTTTTACAGTTTTGGTTTTCATAAGCAGTGTAGATGACATCAACCTGCTCAAGAAAGTCGCGATAACGTTCGGGTGCAATATACCAATCGCTTTTTTCGTTGCCCTTACCGTCACTCGTCGGAACATATCGGGCAAACGCATACACCTGAGCTTCGGCACGGACGACCGCGTCGATCACGGCAGGAATTTCATCAATATTCGTACCGCTGACTGTCGTCATAATAACGCTTGTTATGCCGGCGTCATTGATAACTTTGATTTTTTCGAGTGTGGTTTTAAAACTGCCCGGCTTTCTAAACCAGTCATGTGTGTGCTCCATACCGTCGATGCTCATTTGATACTTATCGCAGCCGTAATCGCGCATCTTACGACATACTTCGTCCGTCAGATGAAACGGATTTCCCATAAGCGTAAAAGGGATATCGTGTTCTTTTATAAGCGAAAGCAAAAACCAAAAATGCGGATGCAAAATCGGATCGCCGCCGGTGATATAAAAATACGGAAGCCGATCGAATTTTTGACAGAATTCCAATGCGTTAAAAAAAACGTGTTCGATCCGCACGCGGTTCATTGTTACTAATGCAGGGTGTCCTTCGGCAAAGATGTAACAGTGTTTACAGCGTTGGTCGCATTCGTCGGTGATGTGCCATTGGAAGGCAAAATATTCATGTGCCATATCGATAAAAAAAAGGACGGCAGCATAAAAATCTACCGTCCGCTATAATCTCCAAACGGATTACTTTCCGCCTGCTCCGCACGCAGAACCGCAGGCCGCAGGTTTTTTCTCAGGCTTAGCCGGTTTACCGGCACCGCACGCAGAACCGCAGGCGGCGGGCTTTTTTTCGGGCTTTGCCGGTTTGTCCGCGCCGCAGGCAGAACCGCAGGCCGCAGGTTTTTTATCAGGCTTAGCCGGTTTTCCGGAACCGCATGCCGTACCGCACGCCGCTCCCTTGTTAGGGCTTTCCTTCGTTTCATTCCAATCGGCAAGATTTGAAAGTGCCATATTAGCCTCCTAGTAAAATATACTGATTACAGTATAACACAATTGTGACCATAAAAAAAGAACGCACCTTTTTGTAACCGCTTATCTTTTTACCTGTGTTTTATAATAAGTACCCCAACTCCGCATTTCTTCAAGAAGCGGCCGCAGCGTTTCTCCGAGCGGAGAAAGCGCATATTCGACGATTTTCGGCGGTGTACTTTCGATTTCGCTTCGGACAATGATTCCGTCGTCTTCCATAGAGCGTAAACTTTCCGTCAGCACTTTTTGGCTGATTCCTTCAAGATCGTTTTTCAACTCATTAAACCGCCACGGTCTGATAAGCAGATTCCTGATAATGAACAGTTTCCATTTACTGCCAAGCACCTGTATTGTTGTTGCGACGGGACAATCGGGTAAATCTTCTTTCTTTTTCATATCCGTACCTTTCTAAAATTTACGTTTTTAAATATCGGCTCGTTTTACAATAGCTTGCACCGGACAATTTTCCCAACAGCTTCCGCAATGAAGGCAATGTTCTTGTCGAATGACAAACGGACGCCCCGCTGTAATACATCTTTGCGGGCAGTTTTTTGCACATTTTCCGCATTCAATACAGGAGTCTGTTATATGATATCCCTTTGCTTCAATTTTGCCGCTGCCGATCATATAGCTTTCTCGGAAAATCGGATTTACGCCAAGATTGAAATATTCAATACTTGCATTGAGAATTTCAAATATAATTCCGATATTGCGTGTATCTGCGGGATAGACATTAGAAAGATAGGGCTGCTCGGAAAAAATTTTGTCAATCCAATATTTCTGTTTTTCCTGATCTACCGGCATAGCTTTTGCCGACAGGCGAATCATTTCTTTATATCTTGTATATCCGAGAATTTGTACCCTGCCGTCGGAAAGTAACTCCTTACAAAAATCCTTTCCTCTGGCGGTAAAAAAATACAGAGCATTCGGTTCGTAGTGGATGGCACTAATATTGCGTACCTGTGGATTTCCTTTTTCATCTACGGTTGCAAAGGCAAGAACGCCGACATATTGCAGTTTTTCCAAACAAGTTTTTGCATCCATATTTTCTCCCCGTATAAAAGTCAGTGTATCAATATTTACCTCAGCCTGCCGGGTGCTTCATCATGTTAAAGTAATTCCGAATATGAAACAAGAGCGCACTTTTTTGTAACCGCCTGCCTGCTTTTTATAATAGGGCTCCATATATGCATGCAGGGTAAATCTTTTTTCTTTTTCATACGATGAATATCGATTTTGTAAAGGAAAAGAAAGTTAATATAGAATTAATTTATTATACTATTTACATTTTTATAAAATATGTTATATATAGTATATTTATGGAAGCACTATATGAAAGCGTACGCCTTTTCAGAGGTGCATTCAGACAGTTAATTTCGGTTTAGAAAAAGTTTTAACGAGAGAGAATTACAATGCAGCCGAACTCAAGCGTTGATTTCTTCGACGAAAACGAACGTCGGGTAAATCAAGTTGTCGTAAAATTATACAGTTTATTCACATTTGCGGGGCCGGTCATGCTCGCCGCGCGGTATTTCAATATCTTTCCGAAAGCGAATTATACGCTTTTATTCGCTTATACGCTTTTTTTCACAGTTTCAAGCATTTTTTTATTTTGGTTTATACGGCGCGTTCCGTACGCGCATTATACGAAATACATTACGCTCGGCGCGCTTGAGCTGCTCGTTATTTTCCTTTCGATTATGCCGGGTATATCGGTTTTTATTTTGTATGTGCTCGTACCGGTATTGAGCTGCATGTATTATAAAAAGCACTTTACCTATCGGGTGATCATCGCCTGTTATATCATGATGATCGCGTCGCTGTATATCAGGAGTCGAGCGGTGCAGCCCTATCCTGCAGGAGCGCTTTACGGTATACGCTGGTTTATAACATACGGCAGCGGTTCAACGCTCGAATATATATTCTGCGTTATCCTTTCGTATAATGTCGTATCGTCGGCGCACGAGAGCCTGCAAAAACAGTACGAACAGGATGTTCGTATCCGCGCCATGCAGACAAAGCTCATCGCTGGTTTTGCAAACCTCGTCGAATCGAAAGACTATACGACGGGCGAACACGTTAAACGTACGAGCGAATACGTACGGCGTATCAGCTTAAAGCTGCGTGAACTCGGTCATTATACCGATGAGTTGACCGACGACGTTATCGATACGATGACGAAGGCGGCGCCGCTTCACGATTTGGGAAAGATAAGCATTCCCGAAGACGTCCTTTCAAAGTCGGGACCGCTGACGGATCAGGAATTCGAAATGATACGAAAACATCCGCTGTACGGCGCGAGTTTGATCGAAAAATATCTTTCCGGTATAGAAACCGATGAGTACACGGAAACCGCTCGATCGATGACGCTCGGACATCATGAATGGTGGAACGGCGAAGGCTATCCGCAGCACGTTTCGGGAACGGATATTCCGCTTGCCGCGCGCATTATGGCGGCCGCGGATGTGCTTGACGCGCTGCTGAGCAAACGTCCGTACAAAGAAGCGCTTTCCGTCGATGAAACCGTTGACACCATTAAACGGCTGTCGGGCAAACAGTTCGATCCGAAAGTCGTCGAAGCCGTAGAAGCGATACGCGCGAGCCTTATCGCCTCTTAAATAATGGGTAATGGATGAAACACATTACACATTAAAAAGCGCTTATTGAATAAAGGACAGCAATATTATATTATTATTATATGGTCTGGACGATAGAAGAGTTTGTAGATAAAAAAACCGTCGATGCCCTTTCCGTATTTGTCAAATCGAATGACGAAAAAGATTTTTCCGGTGCAACGGATATCATCGTACAAGCGTTCGGCTTCGGTAATCAATCGTTTTCGCAAAGAAATGCGGCCGATGACGCCAAACTGACGGTGAGTTTTAAAAATAATCTTGCATTGTTGATTCAAAAAACGTGGGTTGAAAAAACGGATATCGAATTGAAAGAGCGTATCCTCTATCAGCTTGAACAGTTCCGCTCCGATCCCGCGCAGACGTGGAAAGCGTCTTATGCGCCGTTTCTCGATATTCTCTATAATGCGGTGTATCTCATGTTCGGAGAGCAGGTGCACACGGACGATTTCAATGAATACGCGCTGCGCATCGATCCCGAATTCGGCACGTACTGGTGGTATGTAGGCAGTTTGCCGCGCAATGCCGATTGGCCCGAAACGAAGTGCCGCCATGCGATTTTGCTCGGGATGTATTTCCTTGCAAACTATTAGGACGAAAGGCGAGTTTCGAAAGTATTTCTAAATAACGCTGTGCTTTCGGCGAGAACTTCGTTTGTAAATGCGGCCGGGTTCAGCGTGTTCCCGGCTTTTTGTTTTTGAGGCTGACGATGGATTTAAATAACGTATGCGCTTCCCTCCGGCGAGGATCTGAAAAACTTGCCCTGCAAACCGCGGAGCAAAAAAACCGCGCCCTTGAAGTTGTTGCCGCCCGTATCGATTCCTGCCGTTCCGCGCTCCTTGCGGCGAACGCGCTCGACGTGAGCCGTGCCGAAAAGGCGGGTATGCCGCGCGCTCTTGTCGAACGCCTTTCGCTCGATGATAAAAAAATCGACGATATCATCGCAGGTATGCGCATCGTCATCGCTCAGGAGGATCCCGTGGGCGAAGTCGTCGCCGGCCGGACTTGCCCGAACGGTATGCGGATACGGCAAGTGCGCGTTCCGCTCGGCGTCGCGGCGATCATCTACGAATCGCGGCCGAACGTTACCGTGGATGCCTTTTGTCTCGCATACAAAAGCGGCAATGCGATTTTGCTGCGCGGATCGTCTTCCGCGCTCGAATCGAATAAAGCGCTCGTTTGCGCGATCAAAGACGGATTGCAAAAAGCGGGCGTTCCCGAAGCGGTCGAACTTTCGGAAAGCGAAAGCCGCGAAGATGTTACGGAGATTTTACACGCCGTCGGAAAAATCGATGTCGTGATTCCGCGCGGCGGCAAAGCGCTCATACAAAACGTCGTGCAAAACGCGCGCGTGCCGGTCATCGAAACGGGAAGCGGCGTGTGTCACCTCTATGTCGATGAAACGGCGGACGCGGAGACGGCGGCGTCGATTGCCGAAAACGCAAAGCTCCAACGTCCCGGCGCGTGCAATGCGATCGAATGTATTTTGGTCAATAAAAAAATCGCGGATGATTTTTTGCCGCTGCTTGAAAAAAAATTGGCCGGTCGTGCGCAGCTCCGCGCGGACGATGTGTGCTATCCGATTTTGAAAGACGCATATGAAAAAGACGAAGCTGCAAAAGGCGGGTTCTACGGGGCGGACTGCGTTGTGCACGCGAAGGATGAAGACTTCGGATTTGAATTTCTCGATTACGTGTGCGCCGTCCGCGCCGTCGACTCGGTCGATGAAGCGATCGAATTCATAAACGTACACAACACGAAACATTCCGAATGCATCGTGACGAACGACCTCTCTCACGCCCGTAAATTTCAAGCGCAAGTCGATGCCGCCTGTGTCTATGTCAATGCATCGACGCGCTTTACCGACGGCGGAGAGTTCGGCTTCGGTGCGGAACTCGGCATAAGCACGCAAAAACTCCATGCGCGCGGGCCTATGGGCATCAAAGCGCTGACGACGACGAAATACGTCATCGACGGCGAAGGACAAATTCGATGAGTGAAACGGAAGCGGGAAACGGAAAAGCGATCGCTGAAATTATTAATCGGTCGCGGAAAATCGTTATCAAAATCGGCAGCAACACGCTTGCGGATGCGACGGGTTTGCCGAACGACGGCTTTATGGAAAACTTCGCACGTCAAACGAAGGCGCTCATCGACGGCGGCAAACAGATCGTCGTCGTGTCGTCCGGCGCGCAGATCAGCGGGCTTGCGACGATCAAAGAGTGGGCCAGAAAGCGCGACGTTCACTATCGGCAGGCGCTGTGCGCGATCGGGCAGGTCGAACTCATGGACAGATGGCGGAGCGCGTTCAATAAATACGGTCTGCATATCGGTCAGCTGCTTTTGACAAAGGACGATTTTACGAACGACCATCGCACGCTCAATATACGGAATACGCTTTTTACGCTCGTCGACGAAGGTGTCGTGCCGATCATCAACGAAAACGATTCGGTGTCTTTCGATGAAATCAGGATCGGCGATAACGACAATCTGAGCGCGCTGACGGCGGTTTTGTGGAGCGCGGATCTTTTGATTTTGTTCAGCGACATCGACGGCGTTTACACCGACAATCCCAAGACGAACAAAGACGCAAAACTCGTTGCGACGGTAACCGATATCGCTTCTCTTCGAAAATCGATTACGATCGGTGCGACGAATTCGTTCGGTACCGGGGGCATCGAAACGAAACTCGAAGCGGCCGAACTTTCGACGTCGTACGGGATCCCGCTCCTTCTTGCAAAGGGTACGGAAAATGCGATTGAAAATCTCGCGGCGGGAAAGGAATGCGGTACGCTCTTTTTTGCCGATGAAGAAAAACTGCTGCAGGATATCAGGCGGTCTTGAAACGCGAGTTAATGGTTCTGAAACCGCATCGAATATGCGATTGCAGAAATTATGCGAAAACCGACAGCGTATGTGCATTCGTGGGAACCGGCATTGAATACGCGTTTGTAAAAACGGCAGTGCTTGCGGCTGGTCATTGATTATTAATTTTTAAAGTGAGGCGGATATGGCGGATGCTTTCGATATGAAAAAAATCACGGTAAGCGTTATCGGCTGCGGGGCGATGGGAGGAACGGTTATCCGCGCGCTGTGCAAAAAAATCGATCCGCAGTCGGTGAAAGTGAGCGCAAAACATTTTGAACACGCCGAAGCGATCGCGGCGGAAACGAAGTGCGTCGCGGTTCCGACGAATTCGGAAGCCGCCCGAAAAAGCGATTACGTTTTTATCGCGGTAAAGCCCGCTTACGTTCTTTCCGTGCTTGAAGAGATTTCGGACTCTCTCAAAGGCGATGCGACGGTCGTTTCCATGGCCGCAGGTGTTCCGCTTGATGCTCTCTCTAAAGCTTCGGGAAAACCCGTTGTGCGCATTATGCCGAATATGCCCGTTTCCGTAGGAGAAGGGATGACCGCCCTTGCAGCTTCAAGCGATGTAAGCGAAGAGAGCGTTGCGGCTATATGCGCCCTCCTCGAAGCTTCGGGGAAAGTCGAGCGCGTCGATGAAAAACTTATGGACTGCGTAACGGCGGTGAGCGGTTCGGGGCCGGCATACGCGTTCGTGTTTATCGAAGCGCTTGCCGATGCCGCCGTCCGCTCGGGTATGCCGAGAGATGCGGCCTACGTCTATGCGGCGCAGACGGTAAAGGGAGCGGCCGCTGCGGTTCTTGCCGGCGGAAAAAGTCCCGCCGCTCTGAAAGATGCCGTATGCTCTCCCGGCGGCACGACGATCGAAGGGGTCGCCGCTTTGGAAAAAGGCGGCTTCCGATCGGCGGTATTCGATGCCGTAAAAGCCGCCTGTGAAAAATCCGCCGCAATGAGCAAACGGTAAGACGCCGGCTTGTTTTCGCAAATCGGCCGGCATCGTTTATTGTTTTTGTGCGTTATTATTTTTTGTAATTCCGTTTTACTTTGAGCGTCGTCGTCATTTCCAACGGTTTATCGAGTATCGTTATCTTCGTGATTCGCGCATAAGGCTGCAGCGTGTGATTTACCGCATCGACGTCGGCTTGAATCAAATGACGTATGTCATCGTTCGAAAAAGAATCGCCTCGTTCTATGCCGATTTTTTTGAACGCTTCGTCGCTCGGATAGATTAGCGCTTCTATGCTTTCCGATTTCGATTCGTCGTCTTCGACATAACCTTGCGCCGTGATCTGCTGAATATTGTCGTAGAGCTGGAACGCGTCTTCGATCTCTTCGGGATACACGTTTTTTCCGCCCGACGTGACGATGATGTTCTTTGCCCGTCCGCACAGCGAAATATAGCGTTCGTCGTCGATTTTGCCGACATCGCCCGTTTTGAAAAAGCCGTCGTCGGTAAACATTTTCGCAGTTTCTTCCGGCATATTGTAATAGCCTTTCATTACCATCGGGCCTTTCACGGCGATTTCTCCGATGCCGTCTTTATCGGGATTGAGAATTTTAACTTCTTCGTACGGATAAAAATCTTTTCCGACGCTTTCGATTTTAAAACGTTCGACCGGATTCAGCGCGATGATGGGGCTCGTTTCGGTCAAGCCGTATCCTTGAATAAAATTGATACCCGCAGCGTTGTACGCTTTGAACACGCTCGAAGAAAGCGGACCGCCTCCGCAGATCGCGACGCGCAGCGTGTAGATGTTCGCCTGTTCGAGTACCGCTTTGAACAGCACTTTTCCGGGATTTTTTCCGGTGAGTTTTTTGACGAGGTAGGAAAATCCCATGAGAAAACGCATGATGCCTGCGACGAGTACGCCTTTTTCACGGATGCCTTTTTTTATGCCGGCGAGCAGTTTGTTGTATAAAAGCGGCACACCGAGCATGACGGTGATCTTGCCTTCGCGCAGTTCTCGCATGAGGCGGGAGACGGCCATGTTTTTCCCGAATACGATTTCGGCTCCCGTCGACAGCGGATTGATAAACGCCGCCTGCATCGTGTATGCGTGGTGGATCGGAAGGAGCGCGTAAAATACGTCTCCGTTGTAGTGTCTGAAATTCAGCTGCGCGATATAGCAATCGCTTATTAAATTTTCGTGCGTGAGCATGACACCTTTGGGCGTACCCGTCGTTCCCGACGTAAATAAAATCGCCGCGACGTCGCCGCTTTCGGCTTCCCGGTTCGGTTCGATTTTACCGTCGGCTTTTAAATTACAAACATAGGTTTCCGGGTACTTCGGACTCAGCGACATGACTTTCAAAGAGGCGGCATTGCGTGCGAACGATTCGTATTTTTCTTCATCGACGAAGATGATTTTCGGATCCGATACGCGCAGGAGATTGTCGACTTCGTTGTCGCGCAGCGCGTAATCGATCGGGACGACGATACCGCCGGCGAAAAGGATCGCCAAATACGCGACCGCCCACTCGGGCGAATTCTTTCCGGTTACGGCAACCCGATCTCCTTTTTTAACTCCGTTCGCCGTGAGCCATACTGCAAGCGATTCTATATTTTTCAGCGCTTGCGCGTAACTGAAAGACCGTTTCGAAGCGTTCGGGCCGTCGAAATCGGTAAAGCACGGACTGTCGGGAAACCGCTCGGCGGAGATTCGGAACACTTGCGGAAAAGTCGGCCATTCGCCGTCGAACACTTTGCCGCGGTATGAATCGAGAAACGACCAGGGTAAATCATTTGTGTTTGTCATAATGTACTATTTTATCACATAATTGTGAAATCGGGGGGATAAATTTATGTGATTTATGTCTGTCTGAATCCTGTCGGAAGGGATTGCTGAAATTATTTTCCCGTGAAGAATCCGCTGTCGCTGAGTGCCGACCACTTTTTATACATTTCTTTATAATTTTCTTTGATGAATTTTTGGATGATTTTTAATTCTTTTTGAGACAGTACGCCCTTTTTCTGAATTTCCGTACCGCCGTTTTCTTTTACAAAAAATTTTGCAGCACCTTCTTCCGTTAATTTTGAATCGCTCGCATGGACATGAAATGCTTCAATGATACATTTTGCGGTAAAATACAGATAATAGCCGCAAACTTTAAAATCATAATATTTAGGCAATTTCATTCTCCATATATTTCCAGCTCCGTTTTAAATAATCTTTTACAATCGAAATTTCAATATCATCCATTGTGGTTTCAAGAACTTCGTTTTTTCGCGAAAAAACCGCCGCATGTGCCGTATTGTTGAGATTTAAGACGCGGACTCCCGATTCGTGTTTAAAAAAAGCATAACCGTCTATTATAACATCAGCCTTGTTCGCCAGTTCTTTTACATCAAGCATTTTTTAACCGTACCTCTTTTATTTGTTTTAAAAAATCCCCAGGGTCTATAAATAAATTTTTCAACATCGGTACTAAATCGATGTACTCTTCTACGGCACCCGTTGTGTCGTAATCGGCTGTCACGACAAGATATCCGTTATCCCAATGTTTGATTTCATCGTATTTGCGTAAGTGAGAAGAAGTTCTAAAGCGAATTGCATATTGATTAAAATCAAATTCCGAATAATTTCCGGAACAGCTTAAATATGCATAATTTCCCATTTTAGAATCCTCGCCGTATCAACTTTTGATACAACTATAGCATAAACTGGTTATATCTTCTACCGTTTAAAACGTAATGTATTTCCCTAAAAACCGCTGAAAAAATTACCGCTTTTCGCCTATAATAGAAGTATGGGAATCTTACGAAGGAGTCTGCACGTCGGCATTTTTTTGTTCGCGCTCTGCGCATCGGTCTATGCCGGATCGAAAACGGAAGCGTCGCAGATGAAACGCGAAGCGCTTATCGCGGACGCAAAAAAATATATCGGCTCTCCGTATGTTACTGGCGCGACCGGTCCGCAATCGTTCGACTGTTCCGGCTTTATTTATTTTATCGCGCGGAAGTCGGCAAAGGTGCAGCTTCCTCGAAGCGCTCATGCGATGTACCGTTTTGTCGAGCATATTTCGGACGATGAAATCGAAGCGGGCGATTTGCTGTTTTTTTCGGCATCTTCGTCGGGGCGCATAACGCATGTCGGTCTGTACATAGGCAATGATAAAATGATCCACGCGGCGAGCGACGGTCCGAAAACGGGCGTTATCGTTTCGTCGCGGAACGAGCGATATTGGAAGACGCATTACGTCGGCGCGGGGCGTTTTATTTCTTCGGCAAAAGGAGCGGCCGGCGCGGCTTCGGACAACTCCGATAAACAAAAATCCGATGCGCCTTCTTCCGGTAAAGATCGCGATAAAAGAACAAGAGGCGGCGGTTCCGGTGCATTTATCGATAACTTTTACTGCAGTTTTTCGGCGGCAATCGATTGGTCGCTTTTTAAGGATAATGCTTTTGACGCAAATTTCCGCGGTGCTTGTACCGAAGCCGACGTAACGATTTCGAAATGGCCGCTTTGTCCGGGAGTCGGAACGATGATTCGGGGATACGAAGGAGGTGCGGTTTTCGTTCCGCTTATGCTCGTGCTGTCGCCGGTCGATTCTGTCCGTATATATGCCGGTCCTGCCGTCGCACTCGGCGCTCCGACGTTTTCAGGCGAACGCATGAGCGTATCCTCTTTTCCCGGCGTTTTCGGCGTATCTTTTTGTACGCCGCCGCTCGATGCGGGCAGCGTGTCGATCCGTTTTACGCAGGACATCTCGTATACCGTTTTTAAAAAACGCGACGGCTCAATGCCTTCCTTTGGCGATGCGTTTTGCACGGGCTTTGCACTTGTGACGGGCATACGTGTGAGCCTTCCGATGCGCGCTTTCGGCGGCAAGCGCGGTACATGACACGTTTTCAAAATAATTTTTCAAATTTTTTCAAACCGATAGACGCGGAATTGTGAAATAATTATAATCGTATGTTATGCGCACGTTTCATATATGGTGGTATCGAATTTTATCCGCGCTCAAAATAGGCGCGCTGTCCTGCGCAGTCGGCGTGTGTTCCGGTGCCGTGTGCGCGGTATTCGGCCGCGGCTTATTATTAATTAATAATTTTCGCGACGCACATCAAATATTTTTAATTCCGCTTTTGCCGCTGCTCGGGCTTTGTATCGTGTTCGTATACGACAAATGGGGCGGCGGCGCAGAAGAGGGTATGAATCTCGTGTTCGCCGCAGAGTTTGACGACGGACGGACGATTCCGTTCCGCATGGTGCCGCTTGCCGTCGGCGCAACGTGGCTCGGACACGTCGGAGGGGCGAGTGTAGGGCGGGAGGGAGTTGCCTGTCAAATCGGTGCAGTGATCGGCTATACCGTCGGAAAGCTCGTAAAAAACAAACGCCTCGCGCAGACTTTTATCATTGCGGGTATGGCCGGCGGTTTTGCGGGTTTGTTCCGTACGCCCTTCGCTGCGGTGTGCTTTGCGCTCGAAGTGATGATCACGGGACGTCTCTTTTATTATGCGCTCGTGCCGACGATTATCGCTGCGGGAAGCGCATCGGCCGTTTCGGGACTCTTCGGCGTTACGCACGAATATTCACCGCTTCCCGATATGGGCGGCGCAGCGGCTTTTACGCTGCCCTTTATCGCAAAGCTCACAGTGCTCGCCCTGCTTTTTTGCGCCGCGGGGCAGCTTTTTGCGCATCTTTTAAAATATTGCTACAGTCATTTTCAATCTTGGCTGCCGAATAAATACAAGCGGGTTTTTATCGTCGGCGTGGTTTTGAGCGCGCTGCTTTTTGTCGCCCATCGCGGAAGATACGCGGGTTTGAGTTTTCAGATAACCGATGCGATTTTTGCGGGCGGAAACGTGTTTGCGTACGACTGGATTTTAAAATTACTGTTTACCGTTGTCTGCCTTTCTGCCGGTTTTCAAGGCGGAGAGCTTACGCCGCTTTTTATCATCGGTTCGGCTTTCGGCTATGTCGCTGCTCCTCTTTTCGGTTTGCCCCCGCTTTTGGGAGCTGCGCTCGGACACGGCGCGGTGTTCGGCAGCGCGACGAATACGCTCCTTGCGCCGATCGCGATCACGGGCGCGGTGTTCGGTTTTCAATACATGCCGCTCTTCGCGTTCGTGTGCGCCGTCGCGTTTTACTGCAACGGCAATCACAGCATCTATCGCTTGCAGCGCGCCGCGACTCGCTGGTAGCCGCATTTTCCGTGTACGCCGCCTGCGCTATCGCGTGAGCTTTCTGTACACGACCCTGCGCGGCACTTCGACATCGTCTCCGAACTGGGCTTTCCGCCACGCCGCGTACTCCGACCAGTTGCCTTCGAAAAAGCGTACTTGGCTGTTGTTTTCAAAGGCGAGTATGTGCGTGCAGATCCTGTCCAAAAACCAGCGGTCGTGGCTGACGACGAGCGCACATCCGGCAAAGTCTTCGAGGGCTTCTTCGAGCGCGCGCACCGTCTGCACGTCCAAGTCGTTCGTCGGTTCGTCGAGCATTAAAACGTTACCCGCTTCTTTGAGCATCATGCCGAGATTCAGCCGATTTTTTTCGCCGCCGGAAAGCACGCCGCTCTTTTTATTCTGTTCCGCGCCGGAAAAATTGAACCACGAACAATAGGCATGCGCATTCACTTCGCGCACTCCGCCTTCAAGCGCTCTGCCTTTTTCATCGACTGCGCCGAGCTTGACGATATCCTGTCCGCCGGAAAGCAGTTCGTACACCGTTTTGTCGGGATCGAGCTTCGAGCGGAGCTGATCGACGTACACCAATTTTACCGTCGAGCCGATTTTGATTTCACCGGAATCCGGTTTTTCTCCGCCCTCTTTGCCGTCGAGCCGTTCGGCAGTTTGACCTGCGGCATCCGCGATCAATTTGAACAGCGTCGTCTTTCCCGCGCCGTTCGGTCCCACGATGCCGACGATCGCGCCCGCCGGAATATGAAACGAAAGATTTTCGAACAGGAGTTTGTCGCCGTACGATTTTGTTAAATTTTCCGCATCGATAACCGCCCCTCCGAGCCTGGGGCCTGCGGGGATCGAAATCTGCGTGTCTTTGAGCGCGGTTTTGCCGCTTTGCGAAAGCAGTTCGTTGTAGCGCGTAATGTGTTCTTTGTGTTTTGCCTGCCTGCCCTTCGCACCCATGTGGATCCACTCGAGTTCGCGCTGCATCGCTTTGCGCCGTTCGCTTTCACCCTTTTCTTCCAGTGCAAGGCGCGCTTCTTTTTGTTCAAGCCAGCTCGAATAATTGCCTTTAAACGGATAACCTTCGCCGCGGTCGAGTTCCAAAATCCAACCGGCCACATCGTCGAGAAAATAACGGTCGTGCGTGATCGCGATGACCGTACCCTCGTAATCGTTCAAATGCTTTTCAAGCCACGCGACCGTTTCCGCGTCCAAGTGGTTCGTCGGTTCGTCGAGCAAAAGGATATCGGGCTTTTGCAAAAGCAGCCGGCACAGTGCAACACGCCTGCGCTCACCGCCGGAAAGCACGTCGACGATCTGATCTCCCGGCGGACAACGCAGCGCTTCCATCGCGAGCTCCAAATTCGCATCGAGATTCCACGCATCGAGCGCGTCAAGTTTTTCCTGCAGCTCCGCCTGCCGCGCGCCGAGTTTGTCGAAGTCCGCGTCGGGATCTCCGAACGCTTCGTTTACTTTATCGAATTCCGCAAGGAGGTCGGTAATCTCTTTGACCCCTTCGCCGACGATCTCTCTGACCGTTTTCCCCGCTTCGAGTTCCGGCTCCTGTTCGAGATAGCCGATCGAATAGCCCGGCGCGAGATGCGTTTCACCCGTAAACTCCGTATCGCGTCCCGCAAGTATTTTAAACAGGCTCGATTTACCCGATCCGTTCGGCCCGATGACGCCGATCTTTGCACCGTAATAATACGAAATGCCGATATTTTTCAAAACGACTTTTGTGCCGTACGCGCGGCTCACATCGTCCATCGTGTAGATGATTTTTTTATTGTCAACCGTCTTTGCCATGCGCACATCATATCGGAAAAAATCGAATACTGCAAGTTTTCGATTCGCGTTCTTCGATTATTAAAACTTAATAATAGCGATTGATAAATTATTAATAATATTCTCAACTGCCGATATTATCGCACAGTGCATTCTATTTTTTATTAATTTTTTTGAGGGTGAGGGCGTGCCCCTCGCGTTTCTCGGGTCGGGCTTTGCGGGGTTCCGCGCTCGCGCGCTCCATTCCTCCGCTCGCTCATCGCTCGCTCCGGAACTTTCGCCCCTCCAATCCCTCACGCACGGCGAACAAAGGACCGCCGCTTTCCTACGCCGGCAGATTTATCGAATCGACTTTCGCCTATCTATTTTTAAACGGCTCTATCGTTTTCCGAATCTTGTGCCGTATCGATATTGCCGCATTGATTTTGCGTTTTACCCGATATTGTCTTTACGCCGAACAAAAAGTAGACGATGTGGCATACCCACACGACAGCAAGACAAATTCTGCCGACAGGAACCCGCTTCATCATAATAAAGCCCGTGAGCATTACCGCCGTCACCGTAGCGATAACCGAAATCTTCGTTTTCAGCGTCATCGCTTTATGCTCGACAAAACTTTCCAAATGCTTTTTATACAGCGATGTGCCTATAAACCAGTCGTGCAATCTCTTCGAACTTTTGGCAAAGCAAAAAACGGTTGCCAAATAAAAGGGCACGGTCGGAAGAATCGGCAGTGCGATACCGACGGTGCCTAATCCCAGCGCGATAAAACCGAGAATTATCCACAAGATGCGAATCGGGTTTTTCATTTCAACTCCTATCAACTCTTATAAAAATTTTTCCATTTCAAAAACGGTATGTGCGATATTCAGCGTCGACATTCGATGCGATACGATGACGACGGTTTTACGTTTTGATTTTTCGTTGAGCGATTTTAAGATGATGCCTTCGTTCAGCGAATCGAGATTGCTCGTCGGCTCGTCAAAAAGCATGATCGGCGCGTCGTGCAAAAAGGCGCGGGCAAGTCCTATGCGCTGCCGCTCTCCGCCGGAGAGTGTACTCCCCAGTTCTCCGACTTCCGTGTCGTATCCGTCGGGAAGCGAAGAGACGAATTCGTCGAGCGACGCTTTTTTTGCCGCATCGATTATTTCTTCGCGTGTCGCGCCGATTTTGCCGATCGCGATATTGTTCGCAATCGTGTCGCGAAAGAGGGACGTTTCCTGCGTTACGTAGGATTCCGCAGCTCGGAGGGATGCCGTATCGATCGTCCGTATGTCTTTTTTCGAAAGCGAAACGCTTCCCGACTGCACGTCCCAAAAGCGCATGAGCAGTTTTAAAAGCGTCGATTTGCCGCAGCCGGACGGTCCGTGAATGCCGAAAATCTTCCGGCCGGGAATCGCGAGCGAAAAATTCGTCAGGATGTTTTCCGCGCCGTAGGAAAAATCGGCGTTTGCAATATCGATGCCGTTTACGGCAAAGGCTTTTTCGGCGTTTTCGTCGTTCGTACTGCCGTTTGTCACTTCTTCGACGATCGGCTTTTCATCGAGCAGAGAGAGGACTCTTTCTCCGCTTGCAAGCGTCTGCATCAAATTGTTCGAAAGATTCGACAGTGCGACGACCGGCCCGAATGAGCTCATCAAAGCGGTTGTCGTTACGACGACGTTTCCGACTGAAGCGTTGCCGGCAAAAAAAGAGCGGAGCATCAGATAAAAAACCGCGGCGTCGAAGGCGATGATGACGAGATTGGTGATCGCGCGCTGATAGGATTCGAGCGCCGAAAGTTTTTTTTGCATTTGCGTCAGTTCCTGCGAGCGTCTTTCCAATTCCGACAGACGCTTTTTGCCGCAGCCGTATTGTATCGTTTCGTCCAGCCCGCGAAGCGAATCGAGAACGAAGCTTCCGAGCGCTCCGAAGGCGTTTCGGAATTTGAGACCGTCCGTACCTCCGAGCTTTGCGTTAACGATCGGGATGACGGCGCCGACCGTTATATACGCGCATAAGGTGACGATTCCGGCCGCGGCGCTTCCGTGCCATATAAAAACGGTCATGCACGCCGACACGATGAGCGCGATCGCAACCGGCGAAATCGTGTGCGCATAAAAGACTTCGAGCAGTTCGATATCCGTCGTTATTATCGAAATGAGGTTGCCTTTATCTTTGCCTTCGAGTTTTGCGGGGCAGAGTTCGCGGAACTTTGCAAAGATGCGGTGTCTGATGACGGCGAGCAATTTAAATGCGATAAAGTGATTGCAGTACTGTTCCGCGTAATGGAAGATGCCGCGGCATACTGCAAACGCGATCAAAAAGTACGGCAAGATCCGAATCGGTATCAAGGGGACGCTTTGCCCGGCGATGCCTGCGATTCCCGAAGCGGCCGACACCGTTACGGCTATCGCGCACAAGTGTCCGATGCTGCCGAAAAAAATCGCGAGCAGCATGACGGGGATGAGCGTCCGTACGAGGACGATGAGGCGTGCCATAATCGAAAATACGTTTTTTCTTTCGGCTTTTCGCTGCGTATCGATATTCATCGTTTTGCCTCCGCCGCATAGGTTTCGAGTTTTCGCTGTTCGCCGTACATCGCTGCATACTTTCCTTTCCGTTTTATCAACTCGTCGTGCGTACCCGATTCGATGACATGTCCGCCGTCGAGCATGTATATGCACGCCGCGTCGGAAACGTTCGACAGTTTATGCGAAATCACGATGACGGTTTTCTTTTTTGCCAAAGTTTTGACCACATCCATAATCATCGCTTCGCTTTCCGCATCGACATTCGATGTCGCTTCGTCGAATACGTAGACGGCACTGTCGTGGAGCAATGCGCGGGCGAGTGCGAGACGTTGCCGCTGACCACCCGATAAGTTGCCTCCCTTTTCCGAAAGCTCCGTTTCGAGCCCGTTTTGCGTTTGTAAAAAATCCCACAAGTTGACTTTTTGCAATGCGCGCTGCATATCCGTTTCCGAAGCGTCCGCATTTCCCATGCACAGATTGTACGCGACCGTACCTTTGAAAATATAGCTTTCGTGAGTGACGAGTGTCGCCGCGTTCATGACGACGTCTTCGCGTATCGAAGCGAGTTCGATTTTATTAAAACGAATGCTGCCCGAATAGCCTTTGCTGCGCGTCATGATGAGAGAAGCGATCGTGCTTTTGCCGCATCCCGATTTTCCGACGATCGACGTCAGCGATTTCGGTTTGCACGCGAGCGAAATATCTTTTAATATATTTCGTTCGGGGGAATACGCAAACGAAACGTCGGAGAATTCTACGGCAACGGAAGCGCCGGAAAGGACGGCGGAACGTTCGCCTTTTTCCGGCAGATCGAGCAGGGCAAAAATTTTGTCCGAGGCTGCCATGCCGTTCATCGCAACGTGAAAAAAAGAGCCGAGCAGTCTCAGCGGAATAAAGAATTCCGCAGCGAGCAATACGATCATAAGACAGCCGCCGAGGGTAATTCCTCCGCGCGCGAATTCGCCGAGCGCGATGATCATACCGATTGCCGCTCCGCCGTACGCCATGATATCCATGACGCTTGTACTGTTCAGCTGCATGGAAAGTACTTTCATCGTAATCCGCCGGAAGTTTTCGGCCTCCCTGTCCATTTCGACAGCCTTTTGTTCATCGGCCCGATAGATTTTCAAAGTCGTCAAGCCCTGCAGATTTTCCAAAAAGCCGTCGCCGAGTTTTGCATAGCGCGACCAATATTTTCGTAAAAGGTATTTTGCGATTTTCATGATGACGGCGATCGAAAGGGGGATGAGCGGTACGCACAAGAGCAGGACGGCGCTTGCTTTTATACTGACGAACGACAAAAAGGCAAACAGCGTTAAAGGTGCGAGTAAACTGTAGCCGAACTGCGAAAGATATTTTCCGAAATATATTTCGAGCTGTTCGACGCCGTCGGAGGCGAGCTGTACGATTTCCGCAGTCGGTGCGGAGTTTCGGTATGAAGCGCCTAAGCGCAAAAGTTTTTCGTACATGTGCTTTCGAAGCGTTATTTTAACGTCGGCGCTCGCTTTGTATGATGCGGCGACGTAGAAGCGGTCGGATACGAATCGGACGGCAAAGCAGCACAGTGCCGCACCAGCGTACAGCGGGGCGAGAGGGACGATCGACTCATGAACGAATAGTTTTTGTACGATATCGCTTATAAAAAAGACAATCGTTATTTGACAGAGCAGTGAAAGCCATTGGCAAAGCACTTGCAGAAGCACGAATTTTTTTGCGTGCGACAGCAATTTTATTAAATGAATTTTAATCATGCGTTTTCCTTATTTTGTGTGCCGTTTCAGCTTTGCGCGAGTTGTGCATTGCTAACCAATGTAGCGAATAAACATTTATGCGTCAATCAATCTATTGACACAGTGCGATTTAAATATTAGCATAAGCTAATAATAGTTGCTTTTAGGTAACTTTTTAGGCCTGTCCGGTTTTTGAAGATTGCCGATATATTTTAAAACATGAAATATCTATTTAAAGAAATACTTGCATCTTTCAGAGAAAACAAAATGCGCGTGACGGATCAGCGTAAACAGCTGCTTGAGATTATATTGCAAAACCCCGATTTGTCGCCGAAAGAGATATTGTACATTGCGCATAAAAAAGACAGTTCGATCGGACGGGCGACCGTATACAGAATGGTACATTCTCTTCAAGAGCTCGGATATATTCGGCGGCAGTATGTTAAAATAATACCGAAAGGGCGAAGTGCAGATTCTCAGATCGCCGTATCGCGCTCTCCTTAAATGCAGCGTAAATAAGCAAATTTAACGATAAGGAAAATCGGGTGTCGTTATGAGATTGATCGAATTTATTAATTTGGGCGGGCCTATCAACTGGGTACTCGCCGTGATCTTGTGCTTTTGTTTTTGCCAATGCCTTGAACGCGGCATATATTTTTTTCAAACACGAAAGGGTTCGAAAAACGATGTGCTCAAGCGCCTGCAGGAAAAGGCGGCGGCAGTCGCCGCATTGCCGGAGGGGCAGCGCCGTACCGAACTTACAAAGGAAAGCACGCTTTTGTATTACGAAATGAACCGCGGACTGTGGCTGCTCAATTTTATCAGCGCGGTGTCGCCTTCGATAGGGCTGCTCGGTACGGTTACCGGTCTTATCGGCTCGTTTTCCAAGATGGCGGAAGTGGGCGCTGCGGTGAATATTCAGGATCTGTCCGGCGGCATTTGGGAAGCGATGCTCACGACGGCCTTCGGCATGATCATTTCGATACCCGCGCTCTTGTGTTACCGTACGTTCAAACGCATCATTGAAAAGCGCATGATGTTTATGCAGCTGTACGGCGAAGAAATCGATCGGAAAACATCGGGGGGCAAATGATGTTCGTCCCCGATTCTTTTTCCCGTCATGAAGAAGAGCTTGTGGTGAATATCACATCGCTCATCGACGTCATCTTTATTCTGCTCATTTTCTTTATGGTATCGACCCAATTCAAAAGGAGCTCTTTGCCGCTCGACTTGCCGAGAAGCGAAGATGCGACGCAGGAACGCAATACGACGAAGGTGCTTGCCGTCACTGCCGACAGCATGGAGTTGGACGGTGATAAGATAACGCTTGAAGCACTTGAAAACGTGCTGGCGGCACTTTATGCACGGGAGCCGGAACTTGCGCTTTCGTTTGAATGCGAGCGGACGGTCGAGTTCGAACGGATCGTACAGATATTGACAAAAATACAGGCTGCGGGGATCAGCCGCATAGGGATCGTTCATGAGCCGCTGGATTAGCTCCGCCCTATGTACGCTCGCAATCGTCGCAGTGTTGTTTTGCCTGCCCTTTTGGGGTGTCCGCCGCTCTTCGTCATCCCAAGCATCGATTGTGTCGGATACGACGGTGTCCAATGTACGCATCGTACGGCGAGCGCCGAAAGAATCGCCGAAAGCCGTCAAAAATAAAACCGCTTCTTCCGTGCCGTTGAAACCGGCGGAAACGATTCCCGCTTCGAAAGCGGAAAAGCCTGCCGAAAGACCCGAGCAAAGTGAAGTGCCCGAAGAACCCTCCGACGAAACAGCCGAAACGACCGATGAAAGCCCGTCGGCAGATGCAAACGAAACTACGGCAATCGACGCGGCGAAAACAGGCGGCTCCGTAGATTCGTTTTCTCATACGCAGGATGCGAAGGCGGCGGCAACGTATAAGTCTTATGTGCTTGCTCGCATCGCATCGAAAAAGACATACCCTTATGCCGCCCGCTCGAACGGTTTTGAAGGCAAAGTGCGCGCGCGCATCATCGTCAATCCCGACGGAACGCTTGCGGAAGCCGTGATCTTGGAGTCGGCCGAATACAAAATCTTAAACGATGCGTGTCTCGCTGCGATTAAAAAATCCGCCCCTTTTAAAAAAATGACAAACGGTATGAATGCGATGACACTTTCATTCGTTATGGATTTTTCGCTGCATTGACTCGGGCGGCGCGGGTAAAATCGCAATTCATCGTTATCGATATTTTTTCTCAATAAGGCGAAATCTTATTGCATGAAAGGGAAAAATCCTTTACATATTAAGTTAGTTTAAGCTAACTAAAATCGGGGCATATTTTTGAAACGTTATATTTTTTTCTGCATCATACTTTTTTCTGCATCGCTTTTGTTTTCTCAGGAAACGGAAGACGACGTTATCGTCGTCAGCTCTTCGAAAATCGAAGAGGCGAGCGAAGATGCGGTGGAAAAAGTCGATGTCGTTACAAGCGACGAGATAAAACGGAGCGGAGCGAAGACGCTCGGTGAAGCGGTGCAGAACAAGGCGGGTATCATCATTTCCGGTCACCCGACGGATGCGGTCAGTATGCAGGGGCTGAGCGGAAAATACGTAAAGATCCTCGTAGACGGTATTGCCGTAAGCGGCGATATGGGCGGGGCGCAGGCGGTATATCAAATTCCGGTAGAAGATATCGACCATATCGAAATCGTCAAGGGGGCGTCATCCGCACTGTACGGCTCTGATGCGATGGGCGGCGTTATAAATATCATCACAAAAAAAGATAAAGCCGGCAAATATAAATGGTCGGGCGATTTTACCCAAGATTTATACAGCAGTATTCGTACTTATACGTCCGGCAGGCTTTCATATTCGGGAGAAAAATTTACCGGTTCTCTTGCCGGTTCGTTCGACTGGAACAGAGGCTTGATTTGGCGGCGCAATACGGTTTTTTCTGACAATGTAAGGATTTATAAAGTGCCGATGAAGCGGCTCGGCTTTGTACGTGCGAACGCCGACTGGAAATTTACCGACGGTAAAATCGGCGCTTATGTTCTCTTTTCAGATTCGCTGCAAAAAGCGAATACGTCGGATTACGAAACGCTGACATATCATACCGACCGCTGTGAACTCGGCGTTACGGGAAGCAAAAATATCGGCGATATGTGGGCATTAAGCGGCTTTGCGAGCGGTAAGCTGTATATGCTCGATACGGATTTTAAAAATGTAACGAATGACACTATCCCCGATACCGATTCGATATTCGGCGACGCGGAAACGGAAATCCGCGCGTCGTGGAATCCGAATTTGACGAATTCCGTGCTGATGGGTTTTAACGGCAATTTTCAAACGATACAGGGCGATTCGTTTTCCGGACTGAAAAAACAGCTGCAGCTCAGTTTATTTGCACAGGATACGCTTGCGATCGGTTCTTCGGACAAGTTGTTTGTCGTTCCCGGTGCGCGTTTCGATTTTGCCCCTCCGATTGGCGGCGACAAAACGTTTTGGCAGCTTACGCCGAAATTGAGTGTTCGATATAATCCGACCGAAACTACGACGCTCCGTTTTTCCTATGGCATGGGCTATAAACTTCCGTCGCTCAAGCAAAAATACTGGCTGTTCGTTCACAACTATTCCGGCGGGTCGGGCAGTTTTATTTTGTACGGCAATTCCGGTTTGCGCCCTGAAACTTCGCACGGCTTTAACGTCAGCGTCGAACAAAAGGTCGGTTCACACGTACGTCTTTCCGCATCCGGTTATTTTAATTTCGTACACAACCTTATCAATCATTATATCGTCGGTCAAGACGGAGGACAGTATAAGCGTTCGTATCACAATATCGATAAAGCGATGACGTTCGGCGGCGATATAGCAGCAAGCGCGAAATTCGACCGGACGACGCTGAATGCGTCCTATGCGTATACGGGAGCAAAAGAGTACAGTGCCCGATACGGTGCATATATCGATTCGACATCGCGCGTTGCGCACCGCGTAACGACGTCCGCATCGTATATGATCCCCGTTATCGAAACGAACGTGTCGCTGCGCGCCGAATGGAATTCTCCGGAATTGATCGATTATGAATTCAATATACGGTCTCCCGATTATCTTATGGCGGGATGTACGATCGATAAGAAATTCCTGAAAGATAAAATCGATACCTATGTACGCATCGATAACCTGCTCAACAATGTTCATTTTATAAAAGGCGTAATGGGAGCGACCCAAAAAGAATATTTCGGATTATACAACGGAACGATAGTTTCTACCGGAGTAAAATTACATTTTTAACGGCGATGTATGACGGGAGCTGTATGAAAAAAATTATAGTACTGATTGCGGCAGTATATGGCGCGTTGATGTTCACTTCATGCGGGAACGATGATCCGTTCGGCTGGTACGATGATATTGACAATAGTAAGGTCGCTTTTTATTCATTTTCCGTTGTTCACGGTAAATGGATGCGGAGCGGCAATATCGGCGGAATGGGCGTTACGAAACTGGAATCGTATACAGATCCGAACAACGGGAGAGAAATTATGATTTGGAATATGACGGGCGATCCCGGCGGCAATCTTTATTTCGAATGCGTAAATTTGAATAGTCCGCGTCCGAGTTTGTATAGGTTTGAATGGTGGCCTTACGATAAGGATACCGGTATAACGGACTATTCCGCCGGGAAGCCGTTTATGCATATTCTGCTTGCCGTCGAAAGTCAAAACGATATTTATATAAAAACAGACGCCAAAAATATGAGCGGACTTACAATGAGGCGTACGGACTAAAGGCGGTACACGGCTTTATATACTACGGCTCGTAAAGAGAACCGGTATATGGCCGATTGGTTTTTTTACGGTTTCGGTATCAGTGTTTTGCCGTACGGCGAAATGTATATTTATGCGGCTTATCGCCGAACGATGAGCTGCAAGGAGATTATATAGAGGAGCGTATATGAAAAAATTGCAAAGATTCTTTTATGCGATCTTACTTTTTTCAGGTATAGTGATGAGCTGTAACCAAAACATCTCATCCGGCGGCGGGGAAGGACAGGGAGCGAGTCCCGGCAACGCCGGCTGGGAAAAAGTAAAAATTTCCGTACTGGACGGAAACAATCAACCGGCTGCGCTGACCGGCAGCGGAAACGAACAGTTTACGACGATAAAAACCGAAAAGGCTACGGTTTCCGTCGGTATACCGCTCGGCGCGCAAGTACAAATAAACGGCGAGGCGACGCGGTCTAAAGAACTTACGTTTGCGACAAACGGAGAAGAAAAAACAGCCGATATTACCGTTACTTATAACGGTGCTTCGCGAAATTATAAGGTGAAAATTCGTTACTATAAGGGCGCAATAAAAAAGGTTGCCGTTACGGACGAAGCGAGCAATCCCGTATCGGTAAGTTCGCCCGATGCGTTCAGTTATTTGGCTAGCGTCGGCACAAAAAAAGCAACCGTTGCCGTTGAAACTTTCCAGCCGGCCGACACGGTAAGAATCAACGACGAAGAAACGAAAACAAAACAAGTTGAATTCGGTGCCGACAACAAGCCGATAACGTTGACGATAAACGTTACTCACGAAGGCAACGAAGAAACTTATACGGTAAAAATTATCTACAGCGACCCGAATGCCGTGCCCAAAGAGCCGGTGCTGAAAAGCATTACCGTAAAAAATGCGGAAAACACAAGCGAAACCTTTGCGCTTGCACCCAAATTCTTTCGGTACAATACCGAGTATAGAATTTCGGTTCGGAACAGCGTAAATAAAATAAAAGTGGAAGCCGAGCCGGAAACCGGTATCGATGTTGAAATTGACGGCGGCGCGGAACGTACGCTTGCCGAAGGCAACAACACCATAACGGTAAAAGCGGTACAGACGGGAAATACCGCCAATGCGTTTGAATACAAAATACACGTACAAAAAGCCCAAGCTGCCGCTTCAGACGATGCGTTTCTTAAGTCTTTGGCTTTGGACAGCACATGGGGAGGTCTGCATAAAGACTGGAAGACGGCTCCCGTGCCATTCGATAAACACACGGATACGTACATGTGTATGATGGATGCGCACTGCGACGAATTTCTTATTGAAGCCGTACCCAATGAAGAACATGCCGTTATGACGGTACAAGCAAACGGTGCCGCAGCCGTTCCTTTGGCATCCGGCGAAAACAAAAAGTTTGTGCCTTTAATAAACGGCATAAACACCTTTGTTATTACGGTTACCGCCGAAGACGCTTCCACCGTAAAAACCTACACCGTAAATGCCGAAAAAAAAGAAGGCAGCCTTATGCTGAAAACCTTTACGGTGAGCGGGGTACCCGATTTTTATACGGAAAGCTACGAAAAGTATAAAAAAGGCGAAACCGTTTCAAGACGTTTTGATATAGTTGTTCCCGAAACGGTAATTCCGGTAACCGTAACGGCGATACCCGAATTTCCCGCAACCACTACGATGAAAATCCAAATCAACAAGGGAGAGGAAAAGCCGTTTGACGGTACGCAAATCGTCGATTTTTCGGATACGTGGAAAGTTAAAGGGAAACCCGATAATAAGGATACCGTAAGACTGACAATAAAGCTTGAGTCGTCCGTAATAAGCGCTCCTCAAGACACATACTACTTGTGGCTGTATAAAAGACCGGCAGGGGGAAGCGACGATAATACGCTTAAAAACCTTGAAGTGCAGTACTACGGAAACGGCTTTAAATTTTATGCAGCCCCTCTAGATAAAACCTTTGCACCGGATACAACCGACTATTCGATAACTTTACCGCCCGGAGTTACGGATATCAGAGTGGCGGCGACTCCGAACCATGAAAAGGCGTATATAGCCGGCTGGGACGGCAGCAAGATGAACGTCTTTTTTGCTCCGGTCGACAAGATAGAGATTCCCGTCGTTGCCGAAAACGGTACGCGAAAAGTGTACGAGATCACGGTCAAGCAAAAGGCGCAGCCGACCGTAAAGATCACCAGTATTGCGGAAAATCAGACTATTGACTTGCAGGCTCAGCCGTCGGGTCTTTCCGTAAGCGGCAAGTTTGAGGATCCCTCCAGAGATGTGGATAGTATTTGGGTCGGGTCTTCGGGTCTGCCGATACAAAAAGATAAAGGCGGCAAATGGGTGCAAGCTAGCATAAGCGGTAACACATTTACCGCTGTTTTACCGCCGGAAACGCTCAAAGACCTTCCGAACGGTTTGCGCGATATAAAAGCGGGCGCTTTTGATCTTAGAGGCGGCACCCTTGCCGTAACCCGTGTGCCGATCACCGTAACGGGAAATGCTGCCGTAACCGCAGCTCCTGTCACCGTGAGGATACAAAAGGCTGCAACGCTTACCGAGTCCATTCCTGCAAACGCTTCGATGAGCATCATCGCTTTGGATCAAGCGTTTTTTGAGCAAGGCGAAGACGTTGTCTATGCAAGTAAAGCGTTAAGTCCGATCGGCGCTTTGCAGTTCCCCACAAATATACCGCTTGCCGGTGTAAGGGCGGGAATCGAGTGCCGTGTGCTGGTATATGTATACGAGCGAGTGTTTAACAGCGATGTACTGCTGTATTTCGGCGACGGAAAAGTTCAAGTGACAGGCGGAACGAACAACGCGTGTACGGTTGAACTGAAAAAAGCCCAATAAGCGCGGTATTCAAGCAGTACGGCACTAGTGCAAAATTATGAGGGCTGCCGAAACGGCAATTGCCGGCGGCAGCCCTTTTTTAGAGGTAATTATGAAAAAGCATACGTTTTTTTTGAGCGCCGTATTTTTTACGGCAGTGTTTGCCGCGTTTTTATTTTCGGCATGCGGAGAACTGAATAATGTTGCCGGAAAAAATGAACCGGGCTATGAACGGTTTCTTCCGCCGCTCCCGCCCGCCGCCGAACGGGAAACTATAACCGAAGCCGATATTTTCGGCAACTATGACGGGGATGTTATTCCGGTAATGAACAATACAAGGTTTCCGAGCGTACAGGAAAAAATAAGGATAAAAGAATCGTCGCAAACTCCTCCGACAATTACGTTTATAACCCGAGAGAAAACTCCGTATCACGCGCTTATGCATAACATGGATTTTAGCTATACATTTAAGGAAATCACGCTTGTTCCCGCTGCGGACGGAAAAGCGTATTTTTTCAGCGGAACCGGCGGTGATTTGTGTATGCATGCACCGACTGAGCCAATCACAGAAGGAAGCAAAATTAGTACAAACACCACCCTTGAAAAAGGCTCCATTTATAAAAAAGGCGGAAAATTGTATATCAGTTATATCGTCGTATACGATATGGCTGATATACGGAAGACCATTCCCTTGCTGCCGGAGAATCATAAATCATTGGTTGCGGTTATGCAAAAAGGCGAAAAAAAATAAGGGAAGATAAACCGAACGAATGCTAAAAAAGCCGCCTCTTGTTGCGAGGCGGCTTTTTTAATCGGGAGGAGAATACCTAAAAACCGGAACCGCAGCGATATTTATAAGTCAAAGCTGAGGTTTATGTCGGAGTCGGCCGGTGCGGTAACCGGTTTTGTCTTATAGGTGCCGTTGTCATTTATGCCGACTTCATATTCGGTACCCTTTTTTAATCCGTAAAACCGTATCGTCCCGTTATTTTCATCGGTCATACCGGCTGCGGCGCATAAGCCGCTTTGTTTTTCGTACAACCACACTGTTTTATTTTTCTGCACGGCGCCGCCTTTTTTTACAGTCATGATTACCGCTTTTTCCGAATACATTTGGCCTGGGGCGGGAACGGAACCGTTTTTAATCGCTTGAGCGGCTTTCAGAACGTTTACCCTGCCGTAGCCGTACCACTTCGAAAAACCGCGTGCATCGTATCTGCCGTACGGAGAGCCCCTATCTATTTTGTCGGCGGTATTTTCCAAAAGCGTTTTGATTTGGTACGGGCTCATGTCCGGGTTCATTGATAAAAGGTATGTGATCGTTCCGGTGACAAAGGGTGTTGCCATAGAGGTTCCGCTCATCCACGTATAACTTTCGCGCAGCGCCTGAGATGAGGTGTTCGACCAGTTTGTACCGTTGTTATAACAGCTGTAAATGCTTTCTCCGGGAGCGCACACGCTTATCCATGAACCGCCGTTACTGAACGGAGCTTTCGTATCATCCATAGATGTCGCACCTACGGCCAGTACGCCTTGAATCGCGGCCGGGTACGATGCGACCGTTTTGCCGTCGTTTGCCATTGCGATAACCGGTAAAATACCTGCGGCGAGCGCTTTATTCATCATTTCCACTTCATACGGGTGTATCGAATAGCCGCCTAAAGATATGTTGACGGGCACGGTTTTTTGCGTCAGCTTCGGGTAATTTTTTACGTCGGCCGGCAGTCCCGCAAAAACCGAAGCATCGCGCGATGCAGGTTCTTTTCGCAGTTCGGTAATGATTTCGGCAAGGTCGCCGAGGCACGAATACACTGAGTATGAAGAACCCCCTGTCCTGCCCAATCCGCGGTATACGATAAGTTTCGTATTCGCATGAGAAACGCCGCAAATACCCTTGCCGTTGTTTCCGACTGCCGCAATCGTTCCCGCGCAGTGCGAACCGTGTCCCATGTCGTCCCAGTTGTCATTTATCGGAACCGGCTCGAGCGGCTTACATATCACGTCGCTTCCTCTTTTCAGCGACGATTTCGCATACAGGACGATGGAGTGATTGTTTCCGTCATAAAAATCTTCGTGCAGACTGTTTACACCGCTGTCTACAATGGCGGTAAGCACCGGATGTACCGCATCTCTTGCATCGTATGCTTTAAATGCCTCAAGTGCATGGGTTACGGTTAAGCCCCAATCGGCAAGGTCTGCTTTCGGATCTTCGTTTACGTTACCGTCACCCGTGCCGAACGGTTTTAACGCGCCGGGATGAACGGAAGAGCGCGTTTTCGGTGTGCGGTACGGCGGCTTCTCATCGCTTTGTATTGCCTTCGGTACGTCATATCGGTAGTCCGGCTGCGCATACAAAATGCCGTTCAGTTTTCGTACTGCGGCGCGGAATTGCGCGGCATCGCCATGGGATTTTACCAAAAAGTATACGTAGCCGTCATGCAAATCCTGGCGGGATTCGGCTTCGGCGTTCAGCGCCGTAAAGACATCCGCCGTTACGAAATCGGCAGCTTTAACGATCGAATAGCCTTCGTTTACCGTTTCGCCTTTACCGCGTCCTTCCTGCTGCTCTGCGATCCATTCGGCTCCGAACGAATGAGCTCCGCCGCCGGAAAAAGCGCCGGACGTTCCGCCGCTGCCCGTTTGAACAAAGCCCGTAGGGCAGCCTGCAAGCACTATGGCAAACGCCGCCGCTGCAAGTATCGGTACGACCGTTTTTAAGCTGTGTTTTTTATGTATCGTATTTTTTATCTTCATCTTGTGCCTCTCATTCATCGGTTACTTTAAAGAAATACTGCCCGTTCAAACTGCTTGCATAGCGGATGGCGTTTGCAAAACTTTCGCTCGAACTGAGCGGTTCAATGTCCGTATCTATTTCGTTGCCGTCTATATCCTTGCTTTTCCATGCGGCGAAAAATGCCGCAGGTTCGTCGTCGTTATTCTCTGTTCCTTTGAGCTCTTTTCCCCAGTCGAAGATGTCCCACGCGTAGGTAACGCCCGTTTGGAACTCTTCGTCTTTGCACTGCGGGTGATTGAAGCCCTTCGTTGTATGGAAAAGATATGCCGGTTTAATCGTTATAATACCGTCCTTGTACGAAATAAAATCGTCTTCCGTAAGGTTCGAAGCAATAACGCTTCTGTTTTGCAATTCCTTAAAAGAATATTCTTGCGGATTTCCCGACATAGCATACTGCAAACCGAGTTTTTCACCTTTGCTTTTTTTAAGATAAAAAGTCGCCTTTCCTGCAAAGATGATTTTTTGGTCTGAAGTTTTTTCGGTAATGAACAGTCCGAACGAAAAAGAGTCGGCAAGCTTTTGATCCCAAATGGCGGCATTCGTCAGCCGGAACGAAAAACTCAAATTGTTGAGTTCCGATTTTTTTACAAAGCCGTTGTCGGCAGGGCTTTGCAGTTCAATAGTATTCGCCGGTAACAGACGCGCGGTTGCCGTCGGGGAATCGATATGATGCGCGCCGCCGGTAAAAGGGGCGACTTTATATTCGTAGGTTACGTTTTCTTCAAGCGAAGTGTCCGTGTCGTAGCCGAGATGAATCCCTTTATATGCCGGCCAATTCGTATTGTTTTCGCCGGCGTAGTCTGCAGCATATTGTCTTTGCCCTACGCGCGTCCATTCTGTTTGTCCCTGAACCCTCCGGTAAATATCAAAGCCGCGGATGGGTAAATCTTGTGCCCAGCGATCTTTTACCCTAAAGTACAGCAGCACTTCGTAGGTATTGCTTTCGCCGTTGTGCGTGCCGATACCGAAAGGCCTTATTGCCGATTGTTCCGGCAGGCTGAAAAGCTTTAACGAATGCGGAAAGCGGTGCATTTCAACCCGGAAGTTTTTAACCGAAGCGCCGTTCATGTCTTTAATTGCCGGACGGCGTTCTTTAAATTCGACGGAATTGATATGGCGTTCTACGCGGTTTCCCGCAGCATCGTAAGCGGTAATGATAAAGTCGTCTATTTTATTCGGAAATGAAATTTTGTTGAAATTGAAGCGGGCGGTACACGTCCAGCTGCCGTCGGCCGCTTTTACGCAGTCGGGCGAAACGGAAGCGATGTTGTTGCGCGAAGACGGGGATGAGCCGACCGCAACGGCACAGCCGAAATTTCCGCTCGCGTTGGCGACAATCGCGCGTACCGGGCAATGAAAAACGATTTCCAATCGCATTGGTGCATCGGCTCCTCCTGCCCATATACCGCTGTCTTCAAACGGTATTCCGTTTAATTTGACGGACTGTACGCTCGGAGCTTCCGTCAGTGCGCCTTGCTGCGGTACCCGCTGGATCATCGTAAGGGTTTGTGCATCGGATTTAACCCAATAATTTTCAATGACCGATGCGGCGAGTTTGTCTTTTATACCGCTTAAGCGCAAATCATAGCATTGGCCTTTCGACAGGTACAGCCGTGCGGTTCCGTTGACAACCGGAACCGATGTGTATTCCAAAATCGTCGTACCCGCCTTATATGCGGCGAGAGTTGACCTTTCCCGGATGGGAGTGCCGCCTACGGAATCCAGCACATTAACGGTAACGGCGGCACCGAAAGATGTGCCTGCGGCTTCGTTCGGACACGATGTAAAAAAACATACGAACATACATAAAATGCACGACAGAACATATGTCTTAAATAGACGATTATTCATAATTTCTCCCATAAAAAACGATATATTTAAATATAGTTAGCCAATGATAACTTATTCAAGATAGGCGTATTGTACTGAAGTCGCTATATGAGGTCAAGATACGATATTCGATATCACTTTCCGTTTGCGCCTGCACCTGCGTTTCGTTTATCCTGCTCGCCGTTTTCGGAATTGCCGGTGTCGGCGTTTTTCGAATAAAAGTAAAATAAATTTTATGAATGTTCGTAGGCTTTGTATGTACGGCTTCCTGAAAGTCGTATAACCTTTACCCCGCCCGGTTTGTTTTCTACATGAGGGATTATGCGATGAAAAAAAATCTGTCCGTGAAAACGCCGTACTTCGAAACGGACGCGGCGTATTCTTTGCTTTTCAAATCGATGTTTGCGGCGCTTCTTTTTTTGCCGCTTTTGTTTGTGTCCTGTACGTCTTCCGTCGAACTGCGCGCAAACAGCGACGGCAGCGTCGACATAACATACGATGCGGCATTCGGTTCGGCATTTGTCGAAATGATGCAAGCGCTTTCGGGCGGCGGGAATTCGCGTCTTTTCGATGCGGATGAGATGACGGCGCAGTTTCGGGCGGCCGGCGTCAACGATGTGCGCATCGCTTCTCCTGCGGACACGTCGCTCGGTATAAGGCTCCGTTTGCCGAAGGGAGGGGACGATCCCGTGTCGCAGTCGACCTGTCTTTCGAGATCGGGCAATACTTTGTCTCTCGCGTTCTCTCCCGAATCCTGTGCAAAATTATACAAACTTCTGCCCGACACGATGCAGTCCTATATCGATTTATGCATGGCACCTCTTTTTCTCGGCGAACCTATGTCGCAAAACGAATATGTCGATTTGATCGCTTCCGTCTACGGTCAAGCGCTCGCCGACGAACTCAAGCGCTCGAAAATAAAGATTTCGCTCTTCGCACCGAACGACGGAAAAAAAGCGTCCAAAACGGTCGAGCTCCCGCTTGCGGAACTGCTTACGAGTAAGAAACCCGTTTCGTTTTCCGTCGCGTGGTAGGACGTATCGTTTATTTTGTGTATGCGCGCCGCATCCTTTCGAAAGATTCATTCGTCTGCATTTTCTCCGCAGCGATTTCGAAGCTCCTCGTGTCGGGATTTACTTTCCTTGACCCGAATATTTTTCAGCACTATACTGAAACCATAAAATCTTATATGCAGTGAGGCAATGTTATGAAAGTAATCAATACGAAAAATGCGCCGGCGGCGATAGGCCCCTATTCACAGGCGATCGTTGCAAACGGCTTCGTGTACACGTCCGGTCAAATCCCCATCGATCCCGAGACGGGCGCCGTTACAGGCAAAACGATAACCGAACAGGCGGAACAGGTTATGAAAAATCTCAAAGCGGTGCTCGAAGCGGCGGGAAGCGATTTTACGAAAGCGGTCAAAACGCTGTGCTTTTTGAAAACGATGGACGACTTTGCGGCGTTCAACGAAGTGTATGCAAAATATTTTACCGGTAAGCCCGCGCGCTCGTGCGTCGCTGTCGTGCAGCTTCCGAAAGACGTACTCGTCGAAGTGGAAGTTATCGCCCAAGCTGCAAACTGATACCCGCACGAATAAAAAAACAGAAGCCGATGATCGAATCCCGTTCGGATCAGACACCGGCTTCTGAATATGCGAGGCACCGTCGGCGTCCCGTTGCAAAATTAATAAAAATTATTAAAATCTGACCGTTCCCTCGAATCGTACGCAGCTCAAATCTTTATACTTTCCGTAAGTGCCGTCGCTTTTCGGACCGGGAAAATAGCCGTCGAACGCAAGCGCAAGCGAAATTTCGTCGGTGAGGCTGTACTTTGCTTTAAGACCGGCAAAGCCGTCCAAATCGTTTAAGCGTACAAGGCCGGTACACGAAAGCGTGAGTGTTTCGGAAAAAAGCGTCTTCGAAAGGTTTGCCGTAGCCCCGTGCTCATACGCGTCGCGCGCAAGCGAGTCGACATAAGCGAATACGACGTCCCCGTAATACTGCGCGGTAAGCATCCAGCCGTTTTTATTCCAGTCGAATCCCGCAAGGGCTCTCAGTTCGTTTTTTCGTTTGCAGCCGCCGAGCGAAGTTTGTCCGAGCTGAAGCGCGCGCGCTATAAAAAACGCGCTTTCCGCTCTGATTACGAAAGCTCCCGCGGGAACGGCCAAGTCGAAGCCTGCCATGCCGTACCGATAATACTTTCCCGTCACGGTAATTTTAGGCGGCGAACCCGTAACGGGTACGTACGATAGATTCGGCGAATCGTCAAAGCCGTAGTATCCATACAGTGAAAAGTCGATCGCCGGAAACCAAAAACTTACGCGCGCGGCATAGCTCGAATTTGCGATGTTCAGATCCGGCTTTGAAATATCGCCGAGTACGACCGGTACGGCACCAACGGAACTCGGAATGAGCGCTTTTCGAAGCGGATTCCACGATTCGAACGGAAGCGCAGAGGGTCTGAAAAACGGGATCCAATACGCATCGGCGGAAAAATACGTTCCCGAAAGCGTGCCCTTTATCGCGTCGATGCCGAGCCTGCTTTCGCTGTAGTTCGACGTACCCAGAGATGCGAGATTTTGCGGGCAGAGGATATCCGCAATGCGTATGCCGTCCGCTTTTCCCCACGCCGTTATCTGCCGTCCGATTTTTAAGCCCGCCGTCAAACCGTTTCCGAACTCGTTCGACGTCCACGAAAAATACGCTTCCTGCAGTTCCGCGCCGAGTCCGTCGGTAACCGAAAAGCTTCCGCCGGAATCTGCAGCGAGCGCATTGAAATACGCGTTGCCCGCGATAAAGACCGCACAATCCGCAAAGCGCGCGTCGATCTCTCCGCTCACCGTTTCTTTTGCGGGTGAAAAATCGCCCGCATTATCGCCGCGGATAAAAACGCCGACTGCGGTTTTAGCGCTTCCCGAAAATGTAATGTCCTGCGAAAACGCGAAGGAGGCGGAAAGAACGCAGACCGCCCCGAACACAGCGGTACGATACCGCCGCACAGCCTGCAACATTTTTAAAATTAATAATTTCATTTTATCGCTCCGCGTTCAAGGGATGCAACGGTAAAGACGGAATCGTTTATCGGTATGTTGTAGTGCACGTCTTTCATTTCGATGACGGTCGAATGATCGGTTCTGACATTTTTCATCGTCATTTTTCCGATCGTCCATATACCGTCGATTTTTTCAATGTTTGTGCATTCGAGTTTGCGCTGCAGTGCGTTTTGCCGGTCGTAGTATTCGCTTTTTAATAATTTAAAATTATCTTTGCGGATCCATACGATGCGGCGGGGATTTTTTTCCGTTTTATCTTTTGCAGCGCATTCGATTTTCCAGCAGTCGAAGCCGTCGACGGTTTCGGAAGCGAGCACGGTAAACGTATCTTTCGAAAGCGCTCTGTCGCCCATATCGTCGTAGGTAAAATCCGTTCCCATAAAATCGCCGCCGCTTTCGCTGCCGGATATGCGGCGCACTTTTTTCATCGCGGGCATATACAGCCAATTGTCGGAATCTTTTTTAGTACCGTCGGCTTTTTCATCGTATTCCCACATCAAATAGCCGACACCGGCGACGTCTTTCGGCGTACGGAAAACGATAACCGTTTTATCGTTATCGCCGTAATCTTTCGTATAATACACGATTTCGCGCACTCGCTGATTGCCGGTTTTATTGACGAGCGTCATTGTTGCGGTATACGTACTCGTTTTGCCGCTGTCCGCGTCCCTCGCGCGCTTCATAATATCGTAGCCGCTCAAATCCTGTGCAGCGGCCGCAAACGCGCAGGCACCGACTGCAAAAAATACGGCAGCTCTTTTTAATAATTTTTCGATCCTTTTCATAGTATCCTCCAAAATCAATATCGTTTATCGTATCGTTCGATTATTAACTAATGTGTTTCGGCGCATTGTTTTCTTTTGCATCCGATTCTTTTCCGAACGACTTTGCCGAAAACAGCAGCACCGGCGTCAGCGTATAATCGGCGATAAGAGCTGCACCGAGTCCGACGACGCTCAGCAATCCGATGCGGAACAGCATATTTATCGAACTGAACATATACATCGAAAACATCGCGCACAGGATAACCGTCGTCGCAATCATCGATCGGCCGATTTTGACAAAAGAATCGACGACCGCTCTGTGATAATCGCCCGTCGCCTCGTATTCAAGTTTGACGTGATTCGTAAAGTGGATCGTATCGTCGACCGCAATGCCGAGTATCATCGGCATAATCGTCATCGTGAGCATATCGAGCGGATATCCGAAAAAGCCCATGAGCCCGCCGACGAGCAGTACCGGGGCGGCGTTCGGGATCATGCCGATAAATCCCGTATGGATGCTCGAAAACACGATTATCAAAAGGAGTAAAATTATTATAAACGAACCGCCGAGCGATTTCAATTCGCCGGTAACGAGCGTATGATTCATCGTTGCAAAGCCGACGATTTCGCCGATGCAGAAAACTTTCGCGCCGGGGAAATAACGGGAACCGAGAGAACGCGCATCGGTGATATCCAAATCGATCGCGTTCGCATCGTATTCTTTCAATTCGACGTGTACGTATGCGGTATTACAGTCGTCGTTCATCCACACGGAAAGATTTTCGCCGCCGGATAATTCGTACAGGAATAACAGCTGCGCTAAAAAATCCCGTTCTTTCGGAATCGTATAAAACGCAGGATCGTCGCCGTTCAGCGTGCGGTTCATCTCTTTTACGATGTCGGTTACGGATGTGACGCGCGGTTTCGTACCCGATATCTTCGTGAGCCTCAGTTTGCCGAGGGCGGCTCCCAAATCGTCAAGCGCCTGCATATTTTCGGGCTCTTTAAATGCGTCGGCTTCGGGAAGTTCGATCATCACTTCGTACGAATATTGGTTGCCGAGTTTCGAATTCATAATGGAAATCATGCGTTCGACATACGGAACTTTTTTACCCATCATGCCGACGTAGTCCATATTCACTTCAATGCGGAACATATAGAAAACGGATGCCGCTGTGATCGCCCCTCCGACGATGAGGATCGGCAGTCGGTGTCGGAGCACTTGTTCGCCGAAGCGTCCGTATACGGCATCGACTTTTTCGTGAAACGCTTTTATGCGCGCTTCCCGCCGTAACGCTTTTTGTGAAGGCGATTTTGCCGCCGCGGGGGAGTCCTTTCCGTAGCTGTACAAAACCGGAAGCAGCACGATGACGTACAGATAGATAATAAAGACGAGCGCGGAACAGGTACCGCCGAGCCAACGCAGGGCTCCGATACCGGCGGTAAAAAACGAAATAAAGGATGCCATCGTCGTGATGACGGTAAATAAAATCGGCCAGCCGGTCGTTTTCACCGCGGCGATCGCGGCGGCTTTGCGGCTGCCGCAGCTGCGGAATTCGTAATTGAATCCGTTGATATAGTGAATCGCATAACCGACGGAAAGCGCCATGCCGAGCAGTATCGGCAGCGTCAAAAGATTTTCTCCGGCAATGATGCCGAACCAGCCGGAAAAGCCGAATACCGTACCGATGCCGCCGACGGTCGCAAAGATCGGAACGAGCACGCCCCTCACCGAACGGATGAACAAGATCAAACAGACGAGCATGACGATAAAGCCCGTGATAATGCGCCATTTCATATCGTGCCTTACCGCGCGGCTTTCTTCCGTTTCGATGTAGCCGACGCCGCTTCCTTTGAACGTGTAAGCGTCGCTTTTAAATTCGTCCGATTCGACGATCGGGATCGCAGCGTCGCCGACTTTGTACATATCCGCATAATCGTCGTCGTAAGGCGTCAACGAAAGGACCACCCACGTCTCTTTCGCGTCGTCGGATACGATATTGTTGACGAGCGATTCGCGGCTCATGATAAACGCTTTTTTTTCGGCGAGTTCCGCGCGTTCTTTTTCCGTCATCTGCGAAAGCGCTTTACCGCCGCCGGGGATGCCGTCTTTAAATGGATTGCTGACTTCGATACCTTCTTCCGTGCCTTGCGAAACGGTCAAACGCATGAGCGACGTAACTTCATCCGCGAACGGCACTTCCGCTTCGAGGCGCTTGCCGAGTCGGTCGATCGCAGAAAGCACTTCAGGAGCGAACACGTCGTCGGCTTCGACGAGTACGGCGACGACGTCGGTGTTTCCGAACAGTTCTTTAAATCTGTCGTTTGCGGCTTTTTGCTCTTTGGAATTGGTAATCCACTGATCTTCGTCGTCTTCCGATTTAAACCTCGGCAAGCCGGCAAAGCCCGCAAGCGTGATAAGGGCGATTGCGATTAAAAATGCCGTCCGATGCTTTATTTGAAAGCGCCCGATTTTTTCGAAATACACATTGATTTTGTTTACCGTCATAGTTATTGTCCGTAATCGCAAATACAGCAGAGTAAAGTCTGTAAAAATCGAAAATCGTTACAGTGACCGATTTACCGAAAAGTTATATAATGCTAACTTATTATCGATAATATGGTATGCGAAGCTTGATTTTTTGTCAACAGAAAATAGTACTAACAAACGGACGTATCTTTTTATTTGACGCAAAAACCGATGTCGTATTCAATGTGATCGGATTTCCTTTTGCATCGGAAATTTCACCGCCGGCTTCTTTAATAAGCACGGCGCCTGCCGCCAAATCCCAAATGTGAATACCTTCTTCGTAGTGTGCTTCCATACGACCTGCAGCGACATGTGCCATACATATGGCCGCACTGTTTAAAATTCGTATGCTTAAACAAGATTTTGAAGCACCCTCAATACAGGAACATACATACGGCCTTTGTTCAACGGCCGCCGCCGGCATCGATAACGATACAATGGTGCTGTCGAGATTATCAACGTCCGATACATGTACGACACGGCCATTAACAAAAGCACCCGTTCCTTTGCTTGCAGAAAACATCTCATCCGTCATGGGATTGTATACGACACCGACAACAAGTTCATGTTTATACGCCATAGCGATAGATACCGAAAAAAACGGCATTTGTCGAATAAAGTTTGTCGTACCGTCAATAGGATCTACGATCCATATAAAATCTTTCGCCGTTTTATCCAAATCGACATCGTTTGCATCGGCGCTTTCCTCTCCGAAAAATTGATGTTCGGGATATTCTTTATTAATTGCCGTTTGAATAATTTTTTGCGACCGCTCATCTACATCCGTAACAAAATCATATTTTGATTTGAACTGAATATCGTGATGTTCAACACAGGAAATTTTTATCATTTTTCCTGCTTGCCTTGCAATCGATTCCGCAAATTGTTGATATATACGGAAATCATTCATTACATTATTCCTCCGTTCTCGTGTCGGGTAAATAACTTGCATGATCGGTATCGATTGCTAATCTTACTTCATCGCCGATATCATACTCCGACGTTTTTAAGTAATTATCGTCATTCATAATAGCAATTGTACCGCCAAAGTCAAGTTTATATTGAACCATTTGTCCGTAATATGTTTTTTCTACAATCGTGGCGCAAAAAAGACCGTTTGGATCAAATGAAAAATATTCCGGACGAGCCATCAATACATCTATATGGGAAAATTTAACAGCAGAAGCCGGAATATTTATAATTTGTTGCAGAATATTTACACTAACAGTGTTTTCGTTTTTATCAATAATCGTACAAGGAATAAAATTTGCCGTGCCCATAAAATTTGCCACGAAAGTGGAAACAGGAGATGTATATACCTCACGCGCCGTCCCAACCTGCTGGATACATCCGCTTTTCATGATAACAACTTCATCGCTGATCGCCATCGCTTCCGATTGATCATGCGTAACATAAATACTTGTAATGCCGACCCTCTGTTGTATATTACGTAATTCATCGCGCATATACTCACGAAGTTTTGCATCAAGATTCGAAAGCGGTTCATCGAACAAAAGCACTGACGGTTCGGTGACAACTGCACGCGACAGTGCAACGCGTTGTTGCTGTCCTCCTGAAAGCTGGCTCGGCATTCTATCAAGGTATTCTTCAATCTGCATAAGTTTCGTCACTTCATGTACTTTATAAGCGATTTCTTCCGTCGGCATTTTTTTTAAACGCAATCCGAATGCAATATTTTCAAAAACGGATAAATGAGGAAAAAGCGCATAACTTTGAAACATCATTCCTATATTACGCCTGTGAGGCGGGATCTTTGAAACTTCTTCTCCGTCAATACGAATTTCGCCCTCGGATTGTATTTCAAAACCCGCAATCATACGAAGCAGCGTGGTTTTTCCGCACCCTGACGGACCGAGTAAGGTTACCATCGTGCCGGGTTTTATATCGAGATTTACATCATTGACTGCCAAAAATTCTTTTTCATCTCCATAAGCAGGAAATACTTTTGTTAAATTTTTTATTTGAACGCCGACCGCCTTCGTTTTCATAATTTATACCTCACCTCTTTATTTTCTTTGCGGAAAACTGTCTTCGTGCATCGAATACCGTATTGAGCAGAATAATGACCAGGACGACAAGTACCATCAATACGACACAATATGCGGACGCCACCCCCAGTCGCGACGATTCGATTTCACTCATAATCGAAACGGTTAATAAATTCCAGTTAATCGACACGAGAAATATAACCGCGCTTACGCTTGTCATCGATCGCACAAATGCATTGAGCAAACCTCCGTATAATGCATTTTTCATCAATGGAAGCGATATTTTTCTGAAGACCGTAAAATTATTCGCTCCGAGAATCGTCGCCGCCTCTTCTATAGCCGGATCGACTTGATTTAAACTATTGGTACCGGCTTCCACTCCTATGGAAAGATTGCGAAACATGAGAGCGGCGATAATTATAATTGCCGTACCTGTCAATAATATGGGTCGCTGATTAAATGCGAGAATATAACCGATCCCCAATACAATTCCCGGAATACCGAACGGAATAATGCTCGCTACCGACATGAGTTTTTTTCCGATAAATTTTTTCCGTACAAGCAAAAATGCGACAATGAGACCGAAAACAGCAGTAATCGGGGTTGCAATCAAAGATAATATAATCGTATCTCGCATTGCTTTTTGTCCGCGTTTAAAAATAAAATTAAAATTATCGAGCGAAAGATTCATATTCACTCCCCATGTCTTAACAAACGAAACCCATATAACCGTTCCGTAAAATAAAATTATCACGAGCATTATAAAAAAACAAAAAATATAAAGGGGATAAATAATCGATTTATCGGCAATTTTATGAAATCCGCCGACAGGTTTTCCGGTTATCGTTACGAATGATTTTTTTGCTGTCCAATATTTTTGAATAAAAAACGCGATGAGACTCGGCAGTAAAATCGACATAGCGATAAACGCTCCGGTACGCAGATCATACATACCGGTTATCTGAGTGTACGCTTGGACGGAAAGCGTTGAAAAATCACCTGCGAGAACCTGCGGATTACCGAAATCGCTAAGCGATTTCGCAAATACGATAAGCAGCGCGCTGAATATTCCCGGGAGTGAAAGCGGGAATGTCACCTTTGAAAACACTTGCCACTGCCTTGCTCCAAGCGATCGCGCTGCATTTTCAACGGACGGATCGATCGTTTCCAAAACACCTTTAATATTGAGATATGCCAATGGAAACAATGCAAGCGTTTGGACAATCCATAACGAGTGAAATCCGTATACATTCGCATTTTCAATTTTCATTATACCGTGGGAGATAACGCCGCTTCTGCCGAACAAAAGAATCATAGCAAGCGAAATAACAAACGGGGGAGAAAGAATAGGAAGCATGGCGATGACGTTAAAGAACTTCCGCCCTTTCATCTCCGTTCTTGTTATACCGAATGCAAAAACATATCCCACAAGCGTCGAAGCGAAAGCAACAAGCAAAGCAAGCTGCAAGCTATTTAAAAGCGATGTAATAAAATATTTGCTTTTTATTGCTTCAAATGCCAAAGAAGCGTCGAATTGCCCTAAGTCGTTACGAAAAATTGCAATGAAGACTTTGATAATCGGAAGTATGCAAAAAATAATCAGAATCGTTAAGGTAAGGATTATTGTTAAAAACAAACCGGGCTGCTTTAACAATAATAGAAATTCACGCTTTTTTTCCAAACGATTTTGTATATTCACAACGCACCTCGCATACGGAAGGAGAACCATGCAAAGACGATAATTCCGTCTTTGCATATCGATTTGTTATTTATTTTGCAATACGTTTAGTTTAGATCGAACCTGATTTTCGAAACGAGCAATTAAAGCATTGCGATGGGCACCCGACCATTCGGAATCGTAATTGATAGTTTTAATATTGCCGATCGGAACCATACCTTCCGCGAGCCGTATATTTTTATTCATCGGAATACGGAAAAATTGATCGGTAAATAATTTTTGACAATTTTCATCAAGGATCCAGTCCATAAACAATTTCGCATTCTCGAGCTCACCTGCAGGACCGTTTTTGATAATCGCCGTACAGGCAACTTCATAACCCGTACCTTCTGCCGGATATGAAATCGTCATCGGATAGCCCTGCGCCTGTATATATTTCCCGTCGAGATCATAACCGATGGCAACACCCGTTTCGCCGAGTCCGACCATACGCATGGGAGCGGCACCGGCTTTTGTATATTGCAAAATATTTTTATCAAGCTTTGAAAGATAATCGAATCCCTTATCTTCACCCATCAATTGAATAATCGTCGAAAGGATCGTATACGCCGCTCCGCTCGTTGCCGGATGTGCCATCGTAATATTGTTGCCGTATTCCGGTTTTAATAAATCAGCCCAACTCTGCGGAGCTTTGATATTATTTTTTTTCAGCCAGTCGGAATTTGAGAAAAAACATGTTACGACAAGCGATGTCGGTGTTGAAAATCCTTTGGAATCAACCCATTTCGAGTCGACGGTATTGATATTTTTCGATACATAGGGATATAAAATACCTGCAGCCGCGGCATTATTGTGCGAATCCGTTGCGCCGCCGAGCCATACGGAAACCTGGGGATTATTCGCTTCCGCCTTGAGTCGAGTCAGACATTCCCCTGCACTCATACGAACATATTTTACCTTAATCCCCGTATCTTTTTCAAAAAGGCTAAAAATTTCCTGCGCTTCGCTTTCAACAAATGCCGTATATGCAGACAATTCCTTTGACTGAAAATCTTTTTCGCCGGCTGCAGATATCGGCAATACGAACGATATGAATATCGAAATTATTATAAAATACTTTTTCATAAGTTCTCCTCAACGAATTTGTTAAAAAAGAAACGGCATAATTTTAGACATCGATATTTAAAATATCTTTTATTTTACAGCCGCCTTAGAGCGTATTTGCTTTTCGAAGCGCGAAATAAGATCCGCCCTATGTGCACCTGACCAATCCGAATCATAGTTAATAGTTTTTATGTTAATTACAGGAATCATGTCTTTTGCAAGTTTTACGTTTTTATTAACCGGCAGCCTATAGACTGACTGAAATAACTTTTGACAATTTTCATCAAGCAACCAGTCAATAAATTCTTTTGCGTTTTCAAGTTCGTCAGCGGGACCGCCTTTAATAATACCTGCTTGCGCAACCTCGAAACCTGTACCTTCCGCAGGATATGATAATTCCATCGGATATCCTTGCGCTTTCACATATTTCCCGTCGGCATCATAACCGATTGCAATACCTGTTTCACCGATTCCGACCATACGCATGGGGGCGGCACCGGCTTTTGTGTACTGCAAAATATTTTTATCAAGCTTTGAAAGATAATCGAATCCCTTATCTTCGCCCATCAATTGAATAATCGTCGAAAGGATCGTATACGCCGCTCCGCTCGTTGCCGGATGTGCCATCGAAATGTTATCTTTATATTCCGGTTTTAACAAATCGGCCCAACTTTTCGGCATTTGCAATTTATTTTTTTTCAGCCAATCGATATTGACAAAAAAACATGTTACGATAATGGATGTCGGTGTAAACATACCCTTCGGATCGACCCAGATAGAATCAACGTTTTTAATATTTTTTGATGTATAGGGGTATAAAATACCGGCTGCCGATGCATTGTTAAAAGAATCCGTTGCGCCGCCGAGCCATACGGAAACCTGAGGATTATTCGCCTCCGCCTTGAGCCGAGTCAGGCATTCTCCGGCACCCATTCGTACATATTTCACCTTGATTCCCGTATCTTTTTCAAAAAGGGTGAATACCTCCTGCGCATCGCTCTCAACAAGTGCCGTATAAACGGACAGCATTTTTGAGCGCGAAGCACCGCCATCTTGCGAGCCGCCGCTAAATACGGATGATACCAATACTGCTGTCGCTACAACACCAATCAGAAGCTTTTTCATAAGACCTCCTATTAAAAACGGTATTTTATACCGAGTTTTATCGCAGCGCCTATCCAAGGAATTTTACACTTGAACGTTCTATGATCTCCGAATCGAATAACAGCGATTCGGGCTTTTCTTGGGAATCTTTATCCATCATAGAGAAGAGCATTTTTGCAATAGCCTCACCCATGCTTTTTCTCTGTAACGCCATGGTTGTCAGATTATACGACGGCAGAGATGTCAATTCCAAATTATCTATGCCGCAAATTGAAATGTCATGGGGAATACTTTTACCGATACTTTTTACATATTCGACTGCGCCGACGGCAAGCAAATCGTTAGAAGCAAATACTGCCGTCGTTTCCGTATTTTTGCGCAACAATTCCTGCATCGCAACTACACCGCTCTCAATTGATTGTTTCATTCTTCCCAATGCATTGCTCATTATCCATTGCGCTTTGAGACCGTGTATCCGCATTTCGTCGCAGTATCCTTTGAGCCTTTCTTCTCCGATAACAGTGGGAAAAGCGATATGACTTATATTCCGATGTCCGTGCTTAATGAGGTACGAAACCATTTTACGCGCACCGCTGTAGTGATCGGTATCGACATACGGAATAGAAAGTGTCTTGGGCGGACGACGACGCAATGCGACGATAGGAATATCTATATCCTTTAAAGCGGCGACCGTTTCTTCATCCCATGAATCGGGTGTGATGATAAGACCGTCAAGACGAAATTGCTTTGCCTGACGCAGGAAATCGAGCAATCGTCTTTTTGAGCGTGCAAGGCTACCATACATAACGTGATACCCGTAAGATAGGAGGGTATCCTCCGCTCCTGCTGCGTTTTCCGCAAAATACGAATCCATAATATCGGGGATAGTAAGGCCTACCATATAGGTACGTTCCTGTGTCATAGATTGCGCAGCAAAATTCGGTACGTATCTAAGTTCGTCGATAACCTGCATTACCTTCTCTTTTGTTTGCTTTTTTACATCGTAATAATTGTGCAGACAGCGCGAGACAGTAGAAACCGAAACACCGGCATGTTTTGCCACATCCCTGATCGAAACCATAAATAACTCCGAAAACGTTACCAAAAACGTTTTCGATAAAATTGTAAATCCACTTTTTCAATCTGTCAATGATTTTTTTCGAAATTTATCAGAAAATTCATATTAGAAATAGTGTAGTAAGATCGATTTTGATTTCATTATAGATATTTTTATGTAAAATATTTTCCTGCATCGGTATTCTTATAGTACGGGTATATATTTTTTTTACTTTTCTTGCATATACTATTCATCTTCGGTATCTTTAGAACTATGACGACCGTTTTTTGGGGATTGATGATCCCGTTTGCCGGAACGACGCTCGGAGCCGCGTGCGTGTTTTTTATGAAACGCGAAATGCACGACGGCCTGCGGCGCGCGCTTATGGGCTTTGCCGCAGGCGTTATGATCGCGGCGTCCGTATGGTCGCTCCTCATCCCGTCCATGGAGATGGCCGATACGGCGAAGCGCTTATCGTTTATACCGGCGCTCGTCGGCTTTTTATTCGGCATTGCCTTTCTTTTTTCGCTCGATAGGATAACACCGCACCTGCACATCGACGCATCCGCTCCCGAAGGGCCGAAATCGCGCTTGAGCCGCACGCTCATGCTCGTGTTTGCGGTAACGCTGCACAATATTCCCGAAGGCATGGCCGTCGGCGTCGTATTCGCCGGTATGACGAGCGGTTCTGCAAACGTTTCCGTTGCAGCAGCCTTTGCGCTTTCGCTCGGCATCGCGATTCAAAACTTTCCCGAAGGCGCGATCATTTCGATGCCGCTGAGAACGGAAGGCAACAGTAAGGCGAAATCCTTTTGGTACGGCATGCTCTCCGGAGCCGTCGAACCCGTTGCCGCCTTGATTACGATTTTATTAACCGAGATAGTTGTGAGCGCTTTGCCGTATTTTCTTTCGTTCGCCGCAGGTGCCATGATTTACGTCGTCATCGAAGAGCTTATCCCCGAAGCGACGCGGGATGATAAAACCGATGTCTGTACGATCGGCTTTGCCGTCGGCTTCGCGCTGATGATGGTGCTTGACGTTGCATTGAGTTGAGCGGGAAACACTTTTGAGACTGCGCGGCTCGAACCAATGTCAGGATGAATTTGTAATTTACATACATAACAATCGAGGAGCAAAAAAATGAACACAAAAAGAATCGGCGCGTTTTGCATCGATTTTATAATTACCGCGATCATATACGAAATACCGTTTTGCATATCGGTTATGATGCCGCTGCTGCAAGGGCAATCTCTTACAGGCACGCAAATGACAGTGAGAGTCTTAGGCTCAAGTTATATCGGCATACTGTATTTGGTTTTGCGGGATTTACCCGAAGGCGGCAGTATCGGGAAAAAAATTTTAAAGTTGAAAATAATCGATGTACACACAAAAGAGCGCGCTTCGTCGAAACAAAGGCTGATCAGAAATCTGTTTTGGCTTTTGGGGCCGCTTGAAATATTTGCATATATATTTTGCCGCAAGCGGATCGGCGATATGACGGCTCGGACGGATGTTATTAATGAAAAATGCTGTTAAAAAGATGGAAGAAAATATGTCTTGCGCATCGGTTAAAAGGACTCGAAAGAAAGCCGAACAGGATATTATGATAATACGGCTTGCGCAGTTAAGAGAAGCGCAGAATATAAAACAGTCCGAAATGGAAAATTTTACGCAATCTTCTATTGGCCGAAAAAAATTAATAATTAATTATGAGCGGTACTAAAGCCGGTTTCGGATCGCGTCGATAAATTCCCATGAGTTGAGCACGCGCTTAGGTGCGGGGGAGGCGAGGCGCGCTATGTCGCCGGTCATCTCTCCTTCTTCGATCGTCGAAAGCGTTGCCCTTTCGAGGCGTCGTGCAAAATCGCTAAGCGCTTCGGTGCCGTCGAGTTCGCCGCGTTTTGCGAGCGCGCCCGTCCATGCGAAGATGAGCGCGACGGGATTAGTCGACGTCTTTTCGCCTTTTAAGTAGCGGTAGTAGTGTTTTTGCACCGTGCCGTGAGAAGCTTCGTATTCGAATGCGCCTGAGGGGCTGACGAGTACGCTTGTCATCATTGCGAGGCTGCCGCACGCGGATGCGATCATATCGCTCATGACGTCTCCGTCGTAATTTTTGCACGCCCACAGCATGCCGCCTTCGCTTTTCATAATGCGAGCGACGGCGTCGTCGATGAGCGTGTAAAAATAGGTGATACCGGCTTTTTCGAAGCGCGTTTTGTATTCGGCATCGAATATGCGCTGAAAGATTTCTTTGAACGTGCCGTCGTAGGTTTTCGAAATCGTGTCTTTTGCGCCGAACCACACGGGTACGTTTTTGTCGAGCGCGTAGGTAAAACAGCAGCGGGCGAAGTTTTCGATGGACGCGTCGAGGTTGTGGATACCTTGGATGATGCCGGCGCTTTTCATGTCCATGATTGTTTTGCGGATCTCTTTGCCGTCCGTTCCCGTAAATACGAGTTCGGCTTTTCCCGCTCCGGGCGTGCGGATTTCACAATTTTTGTATACGTCGCCGTATGCGTGTCGTCCGAGCGCGATCGGTTTTTTCCAGCACGAAACGGACGGATTGATATTGTTTACGAATATGGGTGTGCGGAACACGGTGCCGTCGAGTTCCGCGCGGATGATGCCGTTCGGACTCGGCGTGAGGTGCGAGAGTTTGTATTCTTCCATGCGCGCCGCGTTCGACGTAATCGTCGCGCATTTGACGCCGACGCCGAGTTTTTTTATCGCTTCAGCCGCATTGTAGGTTATTTTATCGTCGGTTTCATCGCGTTTTGTTAAACTTAAATCGTAGTATTCGGTTTTGAGATCGACGTAAGGGGAAAGCAATTTGTCTTTGACGAGCTGCCATAACACGCGCGTCATTTCGTCTCCGTCGAGTTCTGCGACGGCGTTTCTCATCGGTATCTTGGTCATGGCAATGAGTATAACTTCTTTCGCGCGCATCGTCCAGATTCATTTGAGCATCGGTTATTAATGCCCGAATGATGTTTTCTATGAATTAGTAATTTAACTTGTCTACTATATAGTGTACAAGTTTCGGTAATGAGGCGGTATTGAGTTTTCCATTTCATACGGAGACGCGATACCACCGTACCGTACATTGAGCGAAGTTCCCCGCGCAGGAAACGATGTTCCCGTTTATTTTTATAAAAAACCGCGTAATTTATCACTTTGTAAACGATATATAGGTCAACGGCTTTCCTTGCCGCACTATCTCAACAACTGAGGATATCCCCATGGAATACACCCATAAACCCGTCGAAGAACTTTCCTTTACCGATGACTTTATGTTCGGCACGATTATGAAAAACAAAATGATCTGCAAAGGCATCATCGAGCGTCTTTTGCACATCAAAGTCGGTAAAATAGAATATCCCTCGCTGCAAAAAACGATCACTCCGTTTTACGAAAGCAAGGGCATACGCCTCGACGTCTATGTCTCCGACCCCGATCGCATCTTCGATATCGAAATACAAACGTCACTTCCGCCCTCTCTTCCCAAACGTACGCGCTATTACCAAAGCCTTATGGATGTCGATAACCTCTTGCAGGGACAGAGTTATGCCGAACTGAAAGAGAGTTATGTCATCTTTATCTGTACGCAGGATCCCTTCGGCAAGGGCTTGCCTGTCTACGAATTCCGCAATATCTGTACCGCCGACGGCACTCTTTTTCTTGATGACAAAAGCGCTAAGGTGTTTTATAATGTGGATGCCTACGGTAAAGAAGATGAGCCTGAATTGAGCGCTTTGTTGGAGTATCTTTGCGAGAGGCGGGCGACGAGCGGTTTTACGCAGCGGATTGATGCGCTTGTCGAAAAAGCGAAACGGAACGAAAAGTTCAGGAGCTGGTATATGTCGTTGAATATACGGGAAGATGACTTACGCATGGCAGGTGAAAAGATCGGTTTTGAGCGGGGCGTTGTTGCAGGAATACGCAAAGGTCGACGCGACGGTATCGCTGCAGGATCGTATCAAGCAAAGCGAGAAACGGCAAAGCTGATGGCTGAACGCAAATATCCGCTTTCTGAAATTCGCCTTATGACCGGTCTCTCGGAAGCGGAAATCAAAAAACTGTAATGGTATTCGCTTTTCAAAAAACTCGACATCCGACCTCTTAGGTAAAAATTGATTTCCGTGGCTTGGCCGGGGGCGTGTGTGTGATTTTGTTGCACTGTTTTGCGCGATTCGCTAAAATGCGTTTATGATAGAACGAAACCGATGTTTTGCCAATCTCACCGCGGGCTATCTCTTTCCCGAAGTTGCGCGCCGGAGTAAAACTTACGCGGCTTCTCACCCCGATGCGAAGCTCATCAGTTTGAGCATCGGCAATACGACGGAACCGCTCGAAGGGCATATTTCAAACGCGATGTCGGACTATGCGCGTGCCCTTGCAACTCCCGAAGGCTATTCGGGTTACGGCGACGAACAGGGGCTTTTCGAACTCCGCAAAAAAATCGCCGAAACCTTTTATGAAGGCATTGCGGAAGCCGACGAAGTGTTCGTATCCGACGGTGCAAAATGTGATATTGCGCGCATACAGCTTTTGTTCGGATGCGGAGTGCGCGTCGCCGTGCAGGATCCCGCATATCCCGTGTATGTCGACGGATCGGTACTCATCGGTGCGGCGGGCGCGGCACATAACGGCGCATACGAAGGTATAAGCTATCTTCCGTGTACGCCCGAAAATAATTTCTTTCCCGATTTAACGAAAGTACGCGACAACAGCATCATCTATTTTTGTTCGCCGAACAATCCGACGGGATATGCGTCCACGAGAGAAGAGCTCGGCCGCCTCGTCGATTTTGCAAACGCTCACGGCTGTATCATCGTATTCGATGCGGCGTACGCGGAGTTTATCCGTACGCCCGGACTTCCGAAATCGATTTTTGAAATAAGCGGCGCTCGTACCTGTGCGATCGAAATCAATTCCTATTCGAAGCCCGCGGGATTTACCGGTGTCCGGCTCGGCTGGTCGGTCGTACCGAAAACGCTTTTATATGCCGACGGTACTCCCGTCATCAAAGATTGGTCGCGTGTTATGACTACGCTTTTCAACGGCGCGTCGAATATCGCGCAGAGAGGCGGACTTGCAGCCCTCGATCCCGAAGGCCTTGCCGAAATGAAAAAGACGATCGATTATTATCTTGAAAATGTCCGTGCGATCGGGGAAGCGCTTTCCGGCGACAATTTTGCAAAAGCGGGAGTGCGTGTTTATAGCACCGGAAACTCGCCCTATCTTTGGGTGTATTTTCCGAAATACACGAGTTGGGACATCTTCGATAAAATTCTCGACGAATGCCGCGTCGTGACGACTCCCGGTTCGGGGTTCGGAGAAGCGGGCGAAGGTTTTTTGCGTTTCAGCTCTTTCGGTCATCACGAAGCCGTAAACGAAGCGTGCGCGCGGCTTCCGGAACTGAAGTTGTAAAATTAATAGGTTCACAGTGTTTTGATTTCCGCTTCCGAAATGCCTGTCGCTTTTGCTATCGCTTCAAGGCTCAGCTGCATACCAGATAAAATTTTTGCACGATGTTTCGACATCCGAAAAAGTTTTTAGCCGTGCGTGAGAGCGCACAGTTAATAAGCGATGTTTCGGTTTCGTCCGAAACTCGAAGTTAAATTGAACGGCGCAATTTCAGACGTTCAATTTAAACCTTCCTTAAAATTGCACAGCGAGTAAATCTTCGGATTTAGGAGCTGGGCAATTCGTGCGCGAGAGCGCACAGTTAATAAGCGATGTTTCGGTTTCGTCCGAAACTCGAAGTTAAATTGAACGGCGCTATTTCAGACGTTCAATTTAAACCTTCGGTAATTGAGATGGTGCGCTAAGCCGCTGCCCTATATATCGCCGATAAAGTAACAAGCTGCGCAGTTTTTTATAAAAAATACACGGGAACTCTGCAAACGGCGGTTGCCCGGATATCTTCCGAAATTATTTCAAAAAACTCCGAAAGCGCAACATTTCCGCGATATTATATACCGGAGGTTTTATGGCAAAACATAATCGTCGATATAAAGATTCCGTTTTCGTCGACTTCTTCGGCGAAGATAAAAATTCAAAAGCGAATTTTCTCGCTCTCTACAACGCATTGCATAGGACAGAACTCGATACATCGACCAAGCTCGAACCGCTCCGGCTCGAACAGGTGATCTACATGGCATTTCGCAACGATGTCGCCTGCCTCGTCGACGGTAAAATCATCGTATTGGTCGAACACCAATCTACGATAAACGTCAATATGCCGCTGAGATTTTTGCAGTACGCAGCACGCCTCTACGAGCGCATCCAAAACCCTCGCGACCGCTATCTCAGGCGCCTGAAAAAAATCCCGACGCCGGAGTTCTATGTATTCTACAACGGAGAAGAAGATTATCCTGAAAATACGACGCTCCGTCTCTCCGACGCCTTTATGACGATACCTGAAAAACAGAGCCTCGAACTCCTATGTTTTTTGTCAAGCGGAAAAGTAAAACTTTTTAGATTTTCTTCCACACTTGACCGCTCCCCGTCCCTGTAATCCCTTGTTTTACATGTTTGCTCTAGCCCGCTTGTAAGACACGGGCAGGCAGTTGTTTATATTCCATCCCCTTATTTTTCATTATTAAATACAATAATTTTGCCATCTTCCGCGCTATCGCCGTTATCGATACCTTCTTCCC
>NZ_JAFEVM010000015.1:0-68126 GCF_016901105.1 Treponema sp. Marseille-Q4523
GTATTTCGGTTATTAAAACCTTTAATCAGTCCGTGTATTATTTTAAAAATTTTTATACATCGATTATGAACTACAAAGAGTTCGTGCACAAATATTCGATATCGTGGGAAAACGGGTATTCGATTTTTCTCGCGCTCATTAAAGCGGGCTTTTTATTTCTGCTGCCTGCCGCTCTTTTGATAGCCGGAAGTGCGACGCTCGATGCGCGTTTTTTTTACAGCTTTGTATTTTACCTAGCCTTTGCACCGGTTACTTACACCATGCTGATAAAAATCATGTACTCAAATACCTTTCATCAACGGTCGAACGATGCGCTCAACCGTATTGAAGATATTTTGCAGGCGTCGCTGACCGAAGAACCCGAAAAGTCCGTGCTGCCCGAAAAATACGATATAGAATTTAAGGACGTGGTGTTTTCTTATAAAACGGAAACGGCAGGAGCTGCGGAAACGGACACGGGGAACACAAACCCCGGCAGCGATAAAATGCCGCAAACCGCCGATCGCCCCGCTGTGAACGGCATCAGTTTGTACATCCCCGAACATTCACTTACCGCGCTCGTCGGTCCCTCAGGCGGCGGCAAAACGACACTCGTCAATTTGCTCGGCCGCTTTTGGGAAATTGATTCGGGTTCAATCAGTATCGGCGGCGTCGATATCCGCGATATTAAAACAAGCGATCTTTTGCACACCGTCGGCTTTGTGTTCCAAGAAAATAAGCTTTTTAAAGAAAGCATTTTTGAAAATATCCGCTACGGCAAAAAAGATGCGAGCCGCGAAGAAGTGACGGAAGCCCTCCGCAAAGCCGAGTGCATGGATATCATCGAAAAACTGCCTGCCGGTATAGACACCGTGTACGGTACCAAAGGCACATACGTTTCAGGCGGAGAAGCGCAGCGGCTTGCCATTGCCCGCGCGCTTTTGCAGGACGCTCCCGTCATCGTACTTGACGAAGCGACCGCCTTTGCCGACGCCGAAAATGAATACAAAATCAAAAAAACATTCGACGTGCTGCTCAAAGACAAAACCGTCATTATGATCGCTCACCGCCTTTCGTCGGTCGTCAACGCCGATACGATCTGTGTCATCGATGAGGGCAATCTTGCCGAAACGGGAACGCATGCCGAGCTGCTCGAACGCAAAGGTCTTTATGCCGGTATGTGGGAAAACTTTCGAAAAGGCATCGAGTGGAAGGTTTAATAATTAATAATTTATAATGGATAATTAGAGGATAATCGGAATCGGTAATGACTGAAAGCTTTATACCGATGTGTTATAATCATCCTGTATAAGGCGGTCGTCATGAAACAAAATAAACGGTCGCGGCTGAACGCGCGATGAAACGGTTTGCAGGATCCGGTATGCATAAATAATATTGATTATGCATATGATTTTGTGGTATAATATGCACACGGGGGATATATATGAGAACAACGCTTGATCTGTCCGATACCTTGCTTGAAGAAGCGATGACATTGACAAAAATTACGACAAAAACGGAGGTCATAACACAAGCGCTTGAAAATTTGATACAAAAAGAAAAAGTTCAAAAACTGAAAGACTATTACGGAAAACTTGATTTGAATATCGACTTAAAAACGCTGAGAAAAAGGTCATAAAATGGTACTGGTCGATACTTCCGTCTGGATAGAATATTTTAGAGGCTCTGCGCGCTCTGTCGTGCTCAAAGAGTTGATACATAATAATACGCTTTGTATCAATAATCTCGTGCTTGCCGAATTGCTTCCTTTTATTAATCTGAAAAAAGAATATGAGTTGAAACGGCTCTTGCTTGCGATTAAACGAATAGAACTTGAAATAGATTGGGACGAGATTATCGATATGCAGACCCGAAACCTGTTGCACGGTATAAACAAAGTCGGTATTCCCGATTTAATAATCGCTCAAAATGCGATCAACAATAATCTCTTTTTATTTTCGTTTGACAAACATTTCGGACTTATGCGCGATTTGTTTGCTCTTAAAATATTTACGCGAGAATAAGTCGCCGAGCTGCTCGAACGGAAGGGCTTGTACGCAAGTATGTGGGAAAATTTCCGAAAAGGCATCGAGTGGAAGGTTTAAAAAGCGGCGCACGGTTCAACACGTGGTAAACATTATTATTCTGCGGGAGAACAGGCGGTATGGTTATACACGAATACGGAAACATTGAGGCGGAAAAAATACTGGTTTTGCACCCGATGTTGCTGACCGGTGCCTTTGCGGCAAAGCTGTTTGCACCGCTGAGCGATCGGTACTGTATTATTGCGCCGGATTTGTCGGCTCACGGGCAAGCGTCTTCGAGTGAGTTTGTTTCCGCCGAAAACGAAGCTGCGCAAATCCTTTGCTATCTGAAAGAAAAGGGCTATACGGATATTGCATTGACGCTCGGCATTTCCCTGGGAGCGCGGATTGTGCTGGAACTGTTGAAGGATGACGACATACACTGGAAATGCATTGTTTTGGACGGTGCGCCGGTATACAAAAATGCCCGCTTTTTGCGCTTTGTGTATACCGCCGTCTTTTTAAGCAAATGGAAAAAGGCGCGAAAATGTAAGGGGTTTGCTCAAAAGAAAATGACCGCATTGTTCGGTGAAGCGGGCGAAGTAATGGGAAGCACGTTTGAAAGCATGGGTGAAAAAAGCCTGCGAAATATCATAGCGGCATGCAGCCGCTTCGATTTTTATCCGTATCCGAAAGATGTGCAGCAGCGTATGTATTTTGAATTCGGCAGTAAAGAAATAGATGCACGGCAAGCAAAGACGATTTTGCGCCGCTACCCTTTTGTGCATATCGCACTGCATAAAGGGTACGGGCACTGTCAGTATATGGCAGCGGGAAAAAAAGCATACCTTGCGATACTTGAAGAGCGCATGAAGCGGAAGGTTTGAATAAATTGATGATCGATAATGCGATGATATCGGTTCAAACGAGCATACAATTTACAAATTAACAATTTAAATCCCGCGTCATATATGAAGCGGTTTCATCGGTTTTTTTACCGGGACGAAACCTTTTTGCCATCCGCCCTTCCGCCGCTTGCTCACGCGCGGCGTCCTCGCTCCGCTCCGGTCGCTGCCTTCGGCACGGCTCCACGGCGGCGTAAGCCGTATCGTATTGCGAGCGTCTGTCCGCACGCGATATACTTGCCGCGTTTTATTCTTACGTTACACGTTTTCCGCGCCTTGACCAAGTATAAAAAATAATGATATATTTGAGTACTTATTTCGACATCTTATGACCTCGATAGTGATATCAGGTTGATTATATAAGGAGCATGTTCTATGTTACGGACATATCAGCCCAGCAAAGTTAAACGCAACAGAAAATTCGGATTCAGAGCGCGCATGGCGACAAAAGGCGGCCGCAAAGTTCTCGCACGCCGCCGCGCGAAGGGACGCAAAAAGCTGTCGGTCGCGGACGAAAAAAAGAAGTATTGATTTTTAGGGACGGAAGCTGCCGATGGAAGCCGCTTTGAAAAAGAAGAGCGGATTTAAACGTTCAGAACGTATAAAAAAATCCGCCTCTTTTAAAGCGCTTTTTAAAAACGGAAAGCGAACGGGTATTCCGGGCGCAAAGCTGTTTTATGCAAAAAATGGATTGCGCGTAAATCGCGTCGGATTTCCTTTGTCACGCGGATACGGTAACGCGGTGCAGAGAAACTTATCGAAAAGATACAGCCGTGAAGTCTATCGTTTATTAAAAGCACAGTTGAATATCGGATACGATATGCTCTTTCTATTGTATCCCGGGTGTGATTCGTTCGACGCCCGATGTGCGCAATTTCGATTATTGTGTAAAAAAGCGGGATTGATTGCGGAATGAAACAATTCCTTACGAAATTTTTCTGTCTTTGCATCCGCGCCTATCAAGTCTGTATTTCTCCGTTGTTTCCGTCGTGCTGCAGATACACTCCGACGTGTTCGCAGTATGCGATCGAAGCGATCAGAAAATACGGTCCGGGCAAGGGTCTTTTTTTCGCAATAAAAAGAATCGTTCGTTGTCATCCGTTTCATGCCGGCGGCTACGATCCCGTTCCTTAAAACGCGGCATCGCGTAATATACTGATTTTAAAATGCCGTCCATGTACGGGTGCTTTTTAAATTAATAATGTTAAAACTGATGGAGATTTACCATGGATAAAAATACTGTTTGGGCTATCGCGTTGTCGACGGTCGTGATCGGCACCTTTATGGTTTTGCAGGCTACCGTATTTGCGCCGCAGCGACAAAACGTTTCGGCAAACACGGAACAGCCGGCGGCAATTTCTGCAGATGCCCTTCCGGGAAATTCGCAAGGCGCGGCGCCCGTGCTTATCGCTTCGTCCGATGCCGAAGAAGCCGTTTCCGAGCAGAGTCTTACGATCGTGACGGATAAAATCAAAGCTGTTTTTACGAATAGGGGCGGCGATATCATCGGCTACGAATTACTGAATCACGTCGATACCGATACGAACAAAGGCGTTGAAATGGCGGACAATATTTCCGCGTTCAACCGCGCGTGCGCCGTTTCATTCGGAGATTCGAACGGCGCGATGATAAACGATCTGTTCAGCGTCGAACAGCCGGATGCGAATACCGTACTTTTTACGAAGCGCTATAACGGCTACACCTTCGGCAAGCGCTATACGTTTATCCCCGGCGAATATATGTTCAAACTTGAGGTTTTGATGCACAGCGACGAGGGCACCGTTTCACTCAACACGAACAACGCCGCTTACACGATCCGCACGGCGCCGCAAGTCGGGCCGCACTATAACCCGCGCATGAACCGCTACGATTCGCGCATGTTTATCACGTTCGACGGCAACAAAAAAAAATACGTGCAGGTCGGTACGAAACAGTTTAAACCGTATAAACGCGATTACGTATGGGCAGGCATTGCCGGAAAATATTTCGAAGAACTTTTCATTCCCGAAAAACCGGAGACGATGACGGGCGAAGCGTATTATTCTTCGCGCACGGAAGTCGGCGACTATGCGAACGCGCAAGCTTTTTTTACGCGCAAGCCTTTTTCCGGCACCGATATGGCCGATACGTATTACGTTTATTTCGGGCCGCGCAACGAAACCGATTTGCGTCTCTACAATACGGCGCAGGCGAACGGCTGGCAGCTTGAAAATGTAAAACTCGACGAATCGCTGCAGGGCTACGGCTGGCTCGGCTGGCTTGAAAAGATTCTCAAATGGGTTCTCGAAATGCTGTACAAAGTCGTTCACAACTGGGGCGTCGCGATCATCATCATGACGATTTTATTAAAACTTGCGATGTTCCCGCTGACAAGACAGCAATCGCTCGGCACGCTCAAAATGCAGGCGCTCCAGCCGAAAATAACTGAGCTGCAGACGAAGTACAAAGACAATCCTCAAAAATTACAGGCGGAAACTGCAAAACTTTACAAAGACAACGGCTACAATCCGATGAGCGGCTGTCTTCCGATGCTCTTCCAATTTTTAATAATTTTTGCGATGTACGATCTGTTTAACAATTATTTCGAATTCCGCGGTGCGTCGTTTATTCCCGGATGGATTCCCGATCTTTCGACCGGCGACAGCGTATATGCGTTCAAACGCGACATACCGTTTATCGGTTCGTTTTTGGGCAATTCGATCCGTATCCTGCCGATTATCTATCTCGCATCCCAGCTTTTGTACGGTAAAATCACGATGGTCGGCGGCACTGCGGCCGGAGCCGGTTCGAGTGCGGGACAGATGAAATTTATGATGTACGGTATGCCCCTTATTTTCTTTTTCCTGTTCTACAATGCGCCGTCCGGACTGCTTTTGTATTGGACGGTGAGCAATATCATCCAGATGGGGCAGCAGCTGATAATCAACAAATTCATGCGGCAAAAAAAAGCGGAGATCGCCGCGCAAACCGGACAATTTAAAATTGTCAAAAAAGGCAAAAAACGCTGAGCCGTATTTTATTAATCGGCTGATCGGCGGCTTTCGAAAATTGTACTTTCGGAAGTTTTAACCGCCGTTCGGAAAAAGCAAGAGGTACGTTATGATATACGAGTATGAAGGAAAAACCGAAAAAGAAGCGATCGAAAAAGCCGCGAGCGAACTCGGTCTCGAACGCGATCAGTTCGACGTGGAGATCCTTGAAACGCAAAAAAATTCGCTGTTCAAAAAAGGCTATGTAAAGATCCGCGTCAATCCGGTCGATTCTCCCGATGCGTCGCACGCGGGGAACGACAACAGAATGTATGAAACGCCTGCGAGGATCGTCGCCGATCCGCTGCCGCAGGATGAGTTCGAAAAAAAGCTGCTTGAGTTCGTCGACACGATTATCGAAAAGATGGGCTACGACGTAAAAACGGAAATCGTATTTCGCGAAGCGAAGAAAATCGGCATAAAAATGAATTCGCAGAATTCGTCGATCCTTATCGGGCGGAAGGGAAAAAACCTCGATGCGCTCCAGCTTTTGGCAAATATCTACGCCGGCCGGCTCGGCCACGAAGACGTGCGCATCATCCTCGATTCGGAAAATTACCGCATCCGCCGCGAAGAATCGCTCGTGCGTCTTGCGTACACGACTGCGGACAAAGTGCATCAGACGCACAATTCGATTTTGCTCGAACCGATGAATCCGTTCGAACGCCGCCTCATTCACACGACGCTCAACGACATCCCCGATATCGACACGAAATCGGAAGGCGACGGTCTGTACAAGCAAGTGCGCGTTCTCTATAAGGGCGTCCGTTGACGTATCCCGCCGCACGCGGTGCGATCGAAGCGGTTTGAAATTTTATTAATTTTTGATAAGGTGAAAATGCCTATGCGTAAATTGTTATTATCGTTTGCAGTGTGCTGTGTTACGATTATGTACGGAGGATGCGATCCTATGGAAAAAAGCATAAAATCGATTCAAGGAAAAGACGGAGTATTCGCCGTCATGGAAACGACGCGCGGAAACATCGTGCTTGAGCTGTATTACAAGGATACGCCGCTTACCGTCGTGAATTTCGTCGGGCTTGCCGAAGGCACGCTCGATGCGGCGAAAGGCAAACCCTTTTACGACGGACTCACTTTTCACCGCGTCATCAGCAAGGGAAACGGCGACGATCAGGATTTTATGATCCAAGGCGGCGACCCGCGTGGAAACGGCACCGGCGGCCCGGGCTATTCGTTTCCCGATGAAATCGTCGACAAATACGCATTTACTTCAGGCGGCCTCCTCGCCATGGCGAATTCCGGAGCGAATACGAACGGCAGTCAATTTTTTATCACGATCGTTCCGACGCCGTGGCTCACCGGCAAGCACACGATTTTCGGTAAAGTGCTCGAAGGACAGGACATCGTCAATAAGACAAAACAGGGCGATGTTATCAAAAAAATTACGATCGTACGGAACGGCGAAGACGCGAAAAAATTTACCGCATCGCAAAGCGATTTTAATAAATTATCCGCCGATGCGCTGAAAGCGGCCGCCGCTCGAAAAGAAGCCGCGTTCGCCGATCAAATCAAAACGATCGAAAAGAATTTTACGCATTTCAAAAAAAACGCCGACGGCATTTATTATAAAATAAAGAAAGCCGGCAGCGGCGAAAAAACGGGAAGGGGCAAAAAAGTTTCCGTCGATTACAAAGGCTATCTCATAGACGGCCGCGTATTCGATTCGTCGGAAGGCAGGGCGCCGCTTTCCTTTACGACCGCCGCGGGACAGATGATTCCCGGTTTCGACGCGATGGTGCAGGATATGAAAAAAGGCGAAAGTCGCACGATCGTCATTCCGCCCGATTTGGCGTACGGCGAGCGCGGCTACCCCGGCGTCATCCCCGAAAATGCGTATATCGCATTCGATATTACGCTGCAGTAAAGGTAAATAAAATTTGTTAATTATTAAAACGCCGTGTTTTCAAGCGCGGCGTTTTTTTATCGCCTTGTTAATCATTATTTATATAAGAGATTCATTTCCCAGAGTATTATGTCGCAGTTGTAAAAAGACGGTCGATATAATAATATAACAGTATGAAATTTGAAAAGGTCATGTTGTAACGCGCGATAATACAGCGAGTTACAACTTGTCGAAATCTCGAAAAAATCGCCGAAAGTGAGTTATTCGAGATACCCTATTTTATCTTGGACAGCAGTCGGAGGAAATATAAATGCCTATTCCAGATTTTCAGACATTTATGCGACCACTATTAGTTTCAATAGAAGATGGTAGTGAACATGATTTAAAAGACGTAAAAAAATCATTAATAAATAAATTTGAACTAACCGATGAAGAATTACAAGTAAAAATTCCAAGTCAACGCGCGTACCTTTTTGACAATCGATTGGGATGGGCAAACACATATTTAAAGAAAGCGGGACTAATTAGTTCTAAGCGACGCGGTTTTCTTCAGATCACCGAACAAGGTAAACAATTTTTATTGCAACATCCAGATCAAATCAAAGTCGCTGATTTGAAAAGCATAGATGAATTTAAAAGTTTTCATAAAGCAAAAGAATCAAATAACACGCAGCAAAATCAAGATATTGCTATTGAAGATACAGTAAAGTCACCTGAAGAAATTATTGATTCTGCATATAACCTAATATTTAATGGACTTGTAGTTGAATTATTATCAACAATTAAATCATGTTCTGCCCAATTCTTTGAAAGACTTGTTGTGGATTTACTAATAACAATGGGTTATGGCGGTTCCAGAAAAGAAGCGGGAGCTGCCATTGGAAGAACTGGGGACGGTGGCATTGACGGTATAATAAATGAAGATAAGTTGGGATTAGATTCCATATATATTCAAGCCAAACGATGGGAAAAAACAGTTCCTATAAAAGAAATAAGAGATTTTGCTGGAAGCTTACTAAGTAAAAAAGCTCGAAAAGGAGTTTTTATTACGACGTCTGATTTCCCAAAAAGTGCATATGAATTTGTAAATAGTATTGAACCTAAAATCATCTTAATAGACGGGGAAAAATTGGCCGGACTAATGATCGAACATAATGTCGGTATCTCTGTGAAAGATTCTTACGTTATTAAAGGCATTGATAATGACTATTTTGAAGAAACGTGACAAACGATTCAACCTGCCAATTCATGTCGTTACCATGACACCCTAACCCTAACACTGCCCTGTAGCCGATCGTGTATTTTATCGATATACTTACACTATTATGGATAATCGAACGAAGGCGGAAAGACTGTGGCCGCTCGTGCTGACGCTCGTCGTCGTTGCCGCCGACCAAATCACAAAATATATAGTCGTCAAAACGATACCGCCGTTTACGATCGGCTCGTCCTTTTTCGACGGCATACTGCGCATCGTACACGTATCGAATACGGGCGTCGCGTTCAGCGTCGGTGACAGCTTGCCCGATACGGCGAGGCGTTTTTTGTTTGCGATCCTTCCGCTCATCGTCATAGGCGTCGTGTTCTCCGTCTACTTCAGAAACAATACGTTTACGAAGTTGCAGCGGTGGGCGATCTGCGGCATCGTCGGCGGCGGGCTCGGAAATCTCATCGACCGATTTGCGAGATCCGAAGGCGTCGTCGACTTTATCGACGTCGATATCCCGAACATCGCAGTGCCCGGATTGTTTTCGCTTGAGCGGTGGCCGACGTTCAACATCGCCGACGCATCGATCGTCGTCTGCTGCGCCGTGCTCATCGTTTCGTTTATGAAAACGGCCGGTGCGGAAAACAGGGAAAGTCAAAATGGAAGATAATAATTATTCGGATATCGACCGCATGGAACTCGAAGCGGAAAAAAAGCGGCGCGAAGCGATTATTAAAAAAAACGAGATAAAGCGCAATACGATCCTTTTTACGATCGCAAGCTGCATCGTTCAAATCATCCTGATGCTTGCTCTGATGACGGCGCTGTACATCCTCGCCGCCGTCCTGTGCTATCGCATTTTACACTTGGAATCCGCGCTCCCGATTCAAATCGCTTCTCCGCTCGTATTTATCGGCGGGATGATTTTCGGCTTTATCCTGCATAAAAAGATCATGTATGCGATTATCGATAGATTGAATCTGTACGATAAACTGCAAAAAGGGCTCGGCGATTATTACCGTCCCCGCAAAGCGCGGCATAAAAAGCACGTTGATTATTAAATCGGGGTATCTATGAAAAAGATCGGCATTATCGGAGCCATGGAAGTCGAAGTGCGGACGCTTGCATCTTCCATGACCGGAGAAGACGGAACAGGCGATGCAGAATTAATAAAATCAGCACATCTTTCGTTTTACGACGGCATGCTTTCGGGTGTCCGCGCGGTCGTCGTAAAAAGCGGTGTCGGCAAAGTAAACGCGGCTCTCTGCGCCGAGTGCCTCATATCGGAATTCGGCGTAACGCATATCGTAAATACCGGTATCGCCGGAGCGGCTTCTTCATCTCTCGGCGTCTTAGACATCGTCGTTTCAACGGATGCGATGTATCACGATGTCGACGCGACGCGCTTCGGCTACAAACCCTGCGAAATACCGCAAATGGATACGTACCGCTTTCCTGCGGATAAAGAATTAATAACGGCTGCCGAAAAAGCGTTTGCAAAAACCGATGCGGCAAAAAAACATAGGTTGTTAAAGGGACGGGTCGCATCCGGTGATCAGTTTATCGCGAGCGGAAAAACGAAGAGACGCATAAAGGAACTGTGCGATCCCGCGTGTATCGAAATGGAGGGCGCCGCAATCGCGCATACTTGCTATGTGAACGATGTGCCCTTTGTGATCATCCGCGCCATGTCGGATGCCGCCGACGACAACGGCGGAGAAGCGATCGCATTCAACGAAAAAGCGGCCGCCGAAGAGAGCGCTGCCATCGTTATTGAAATGATGAAATTATTATAATCGGAGTGTGTACTTAAGCATCTATGAACCTTTTGGCAAAATTTAAAGAGACGGCATCTTCCGTGCTTCCCGTTATGGCCATCGTGCTCATACTCGGCGTCACTGCAGCTCCTCTCGGAAGCGATCTGCTTTTGCGATTTTTCGCCGGCGGCATTCTGCTTATCACGGGGCTGACGATCTTTTTGCTCGGCGTCGACGTCGGTATCCTTCCGCTCGGAGAGCAGGGCGGTTCGGAGCTGACAAAGCGGCGGAATCTTCCGCTCTTGCTCGGCGCGTCATTTCTCATCGGTTTTCTCGTCACCGCGTCGGAACCCGATATCCAAGTGCTCGCCGATCAGGTGCGGAGCGTTTTCCCTCTCGTAAACAAAACGCTTTTTATCTTTATGATAGCGGGGGGCGTCGGGCTGTACATCATGTTCGGACTCTTGCGCACTGTCATGCACTTGTCGCTGAAAATAATCCTCGCGATTTCATACGTCGTTATCTTTATAATGGCGTTTGCAGCTCCGCAAAGCTTTATCGGTATCGCCTTCGATTCGGGCGGAGCTACGACGGGACCGATGACGGTGCCCTTTATCATGGCGCTCGGTATCGGCGTTTCATCCGCGCGCATGAATTCGAAAGGGGGATCGAGCGATTCTCAAAGCGATAATTTCGGACTCACGGGTATGGCTTCCGTCGGACCGATCATGGCGGTGCTGCTCTACGGTTTGGTGCTTTCTCATCACGCCAGTACCGTTTCCGAAACGGCTGCAGCGGGAGCGAGCGGAGAAGCGGTGCAAGGGCTCGGCGCATTTGCCGCAGTATTGCCTCATATCGTACAGGAAGCGGCTCTTTCGCTTCTTCCCGTCGTCACTCTCTTTGTCGTGTTTCAGATTTTTTTGCTCCGCCTGCCGCCGCGTCGAGTCGCGCGTATGATCGCGGGTTTTATCTACAGCTATATCGGACTCGTTATCTTTCTCATCGGCGTCAACGGCGGTTTTATGACGGCCGGCCGGAGACTCGGGGAATTGCTCGGCATGCGTGCAGCTCAAAGCGGCGGACTGTGGACGGCACTCCTTATCGGCACGGGGCTCCTTATCGGTGCAGTCGTCGTATGCGCAGAACCCGCCGTATGGGTACTCACCGATCAGGTCGAATCGATTTCCGGCGGTACGATAAAACGAAAAGCGCTCCTCGTCTTTTTGTCGGCCGGAGCTGCGATCGCGATAGGGCTTGCGATGGTACGGGCTCTTACCGGATTCAACATCATGTACATCCTCGTACCCGGCTATGCGACGGCTCTTATATTGATGCTCTTTTGTCCGAAGCTCTTTACCGGTATCGCTTTCGATTCCGGCGGCGTCGCGTCGGGACCCATAAGTTCGACCTTTGTACTTTCGTTCGCACTCGGCGCATCACAGGCGGCCGGCGGCAGCTCCGATGCGTTCGGCGTTATTGCACTTATCGCCATGACGCCGCTTATCGCGATCCAAGTGCTCGGCCTCGTATTCCATCATAAAAAGAAGAGAGGAGAAAAATGACAGTATACAATTTAATAATCTGTATCGTTCCGCACGACGAAGGCGAGTTTATCACAAAGACTGCGGTAAGTGCGGGCGCGGGCGGCGGAACTGTTATGATGGGGCGCGGTACGACGGCGAGCGGCGTGCTGCATGCGTTGGCTCTCGGCGATATGCCCAAAGACATCGTATACATACTCGTTCCCGCAGAAAAAAAATCCGATATTGTCGGTGCGATTGCCGCCGCATCGGAAACGAAAAAGAAAAAATTCGGCGTGCTCGTTACGGCCGATGCGGCGAAATTATTAAAAACCGGAAAGGTTTCGGGAGGCGACGATTATATGGTTCAAAAGACGACACATCAGATGATCACCGTAATTGCAAATAAAGGTTATGCGGACGATATTATGGCAGCGGCGCGGAAAGCGGGAGCCGGCGGCGGCACGGTCATCAATGCGCGGGGAACGGCGACTCCGGGAGATGCGAAATTTTTCGGTATGGAAATCATCCCCGAAAAGGAGATGATATTCATCATTATCGATGCCGAAAAGCTCGACGGTGTTTTCGAAGCCGTCCGCACGCTGCCCTGCCTTGCCGAGCCCGGAAGCGGCATCGCGTTTTGCACTCCGGTCGGCGACTTTACCATCCTCGGGAAAAAATCATGAAAACCGCCGATGCCGTACTGAGTGCGCTTTCAAAGCCCGAGACGGCAGACGGTTTTATTTCAGGCGAAGCGCTTGCCGAACGCTCGGGCGTCTCCCGGCAGGCAGTGTGGAAAGCGGTAAAGCAGCTGCGTTTGCAGGGGACACGGATCGAAGCCGTGACGAACAGAGGTTATCGTCTTACGGGAGCGGGCGGTCTCCTTTCGGAAAAAGCGGTCGCTTCGCTTATCGATGAGGCGCTCGGCGCGCGCGTTTACGTCTATCAAAAAATCGATTCGACGAATACCGAAGCGAAGCGGCGTCTGGCGGAAACTTCCGACGTGCGCTCCCTCGATCACACCGTTATCGTCGCGTCTTCTCAAACGGCCGGCCGCGGGAGACTCGGACGTGCATTTTATTCGCCGGACGGTTCGGGTTTGTATCTTTCGATCATCTATGCGCCGAAGGAAAAAATCGAATCGCCTGCGCTCCTGACCGCGACGGCGGCAGTCGGCGTATGCCGCGCACTCCTTTCGGTTTACGAAGCCGATGCAAAGATCAAATGGGTAAACGATATTTTTATGCGCGGCAAAAAAGTTTCGGGCATCCTCACCGAAGGTCTTACCGATTTTGAGCGCGGCGGCATATCGTGCGCAGTCGTCGGCATCGGTGTAAATATCACGCCGCAAAATTTTCCGCGCGACATCGCAGACGTTGCGACTTCCGTGCTCGAAGACAAAGACGCGGATACGAAACGAAGCGCACTTGCAGCGGCGATCGTGAACGACGTGCTTTCGATTTACGATTCCGGCAAAAAAGGTTTTGTCCGCGCGATGGAAGAATATCGAGAGCGTTCGATGCTGACGGGAAAAACGGTGACCGTACACCCGGTTGTAGGCGGAGCGGAATCGTACGAAGCGGAAGTGTTGGACGTCGGCGAGGACGCGAAACTGATCGTAAAAACCGGAGACGGGAAAACGCGCTTTCTCGACAGCGGAGAGGTAACGCTTCATTCGCACTGACCAGGGATGCACTTCTATGATTTTAAGATCGAATCGAGCGGAATTTGTAAGCAAAGATGATGCATTCACAGACTGCACACTGCCGCCCAATTTCTGAAAAACAGTTTGTAGCCGCCGCTATCCCATAAGTCAAGAAATTCTTCATACGAATAATATCGATTTCCGCTGCGGCATTTTTTATCGATGACGGTTTTTCGCGGATTTTCGATGTTCTTTTCCTGCAGCGAGTCATACAGCATAAAGCCGTTTTCATCATATCCCAAAACCGTTACATAGTGTTGAATATGATGCACTTTTATTAAAACGATTACCGGAAAACCTTTGTCGACAGTTTGTTGAAGCCAACGTATCTTTTCTTTTTCCGTCTTGTTTTTCAAAACATATTCTTTCGTTTTTATCGCATACGAATTTAATAATTTTACGACGCCGCGCGGGAATGTGAGGTTTTTATATATTCTCCACGATATTTCGCTTGCAAGCAGCTCGGGAGAAATTTTTTCGTTTTTCAAGATATTGATGACTGCCATGACCGAATACGGGCCGCAATTATTCAATGTTTGCCGATAGAGCAGATCGGCATCGAGCGGCAAATTGCGGCTTATTTCATGATGCATCGGTTTTATTATTACGCGAGATGGGAGAGCTCTTCCGAAAATCGATAAAAATATGATTAGAAAAAGAAAAGGTATGATTGCTATTACTGCGGGTTTTATCTTCATATTAAAAAACGGGATGCGGCTCGGCATCCCGTTTGCATTTTTTTGCTTACGGACGCGCGATGATGTCCGCGAGGTGCGGGCGTTTTGCCAAATCTTTCGGCAAAAGTTCTTCGCGCGCTTTGTTGACGTATTTCGGATCTTGGAAGCTGTACGTAAACTTCGTGTGGATGTCGTACGTGCCCTTCATGAGCGCGTACGCGTCTTCGGTCATGACGAGCTCTTCATCCGTCGGGATAACGAAGATTTTCGTTTTGCTGTCGTCGGCGCTGATGCACGTTTCCGCGTTTCCGGTGTTCGACCATTCGTTTTTCTGTGCATCGATTTTGATGCCGAAATCTTCCAATCCTTCGAGGCTTTTTCCGCGCACGATCGGTGAGTGTTCTCCGATACCCGCCGTAAACACGACCGCATCCACGCGACCGAGAGCGGCTTTGTATGCGCCGATGTATTTCTTCAAGCGGTACGTAAACATTTCGATCGAAAGAGCGGCGAGTTTGTCGCCCGATGCCGCAGCGTCTTCGATGTCACGACCGTCCGTGTATTTTCCGTCCGTGATGCCGAGCAAGCCGCATTGCTTGTTGAGCGCCGTATCCATCTCTTCTGCGCTCATGCCGGTTTTGCGCATGATGTAAAACGGGAGCGCCGCATCTATATCGCCGCATCTCGTGCCCATGACGAGCCCTTCCAGCGGCGTAATGCCCATAGACGTATCGAAACATACGCCGCCTTTTACCGCGCATACCGATGCACCGTTTCCGAGATGGCAGATTATTAAATTCGTGTCTTTCGGCTGTTTGCCGAGCAGCACCGCAGCGCGTTTCGACGTGTACATAAATGACGTGCCGTGGAAGCCGTAGCGGCGCGCGTGATATTTTTCGTACCATTCGTGCGGGATCGCATACATATACGACGCTTCGGGCATCGTCTGGTGCCAGGCTGTATCCATGACGGCGCAGTGCGGAACCTTCGGCAGCACTTTTTGTGCGGCTTCGATACCCATGATATTTGCAGGATTGTGCAGCGGTCCCAAATCCTGTACTTCGCGGAACGTATCGAGCACGGCCGGCGTGATGATGACGGACTTTGTGAATTTTTCACCGCCGTGGAGTACGCGATGGCCCACCGCTCCGATAGCGCTCATGTCTTTGATGACGCCGACTTTTTCGTCGGTGATTTCTTTCATGATAAGTTCGATCGCTTCTTTGTGTGTCGGGCAGGGACTTTCGATTTTGTGTTTGTCGGCTCCGACGCAATGCGTGATGACCGAACCCGGGCGGCCGACGCGTTCTACGATACCCGTGCACAAAACGGATTTATCGTCCCAGTCGTAAACTTGGTACTTTGCGGAAGATGAACCGCAGTTAAGCGTTAGAATAACCATACTCGCTTCCTTAATAAAAAATTGTGTGTAATATTATAAAAGTATTTGCCGTTCTCCGCAAGGTATCGCCGCAGCAGTCGCGCACCGGTACCAGGAATTATGCATGAGAAACTTTAATCGTAAAAAAATGACATGTAACGTAAAAATCGGCTACACTCCCGGCAGCAGCCCTGCCGTTCACCGCGGCTGACCGTGATCGGAATCGGACTGCGCAAAATTTCTTCGAAATTTTGCTTGCCATCGGTCAGAGCGGCTCGGCGGCATTGCCGCTGCCTCGCGTTCCGCCTTTTTTATTTTATTATACGTCTCTTTCCTGTGTATACATTTTCCATGCGTAAGTCCTACCTCCGATGGCGCGCGGGATACAGGAGCGCCTACTGCGTTGTCTTTCTCTCAACTCATCAGCCTTTCATCAGTGCCGCGTACTTTTCCGCTATGCGCTTCGATTTTTCCGCGGCGAGTCCGCAGTAGCGCGCAGGGTTTTCGAAAAACGTTTCCGCATCTTCGACTCCGAGCTTTTTCAGCTGTTCGGTTATTTTATTAAAAGCATCCGTGTGGCGCTTCAGCACGGCAAAAAACGGCTCTCCAGTCTTTTCACATTCGAGCGTAATCTTTCTGACGATTTCATGACCGTCGTTCACTCCCGCTTCTCCGAGCAAAATATACGCCGGTTCCGCAAGTACGCCGCCCCTTACTCTGCCACCCGCATTTTCAAGCGTTTTCGCCATCGCTTCCGTGTCCGCCTGCAAACCGGACACGACTTTTTTCATGCGGCTCACCGCCATCGTAAAGCCTGCGACGTAATCGGCGATAAACCGCTGGCTCGCGCTGTTCGTCAAATCGCGCTGATGTTCCGAAATCTGATCCATGTAAAACGTGATGACGCGGGGACACATCGCTTTCCACAAAGACTTTACGTGCTCGCTGTTCCACGGATTGCGCTTTTGCGGCATCGTACTCGAACCGACTTGCGTCGAACTGAAATACTCGAACACTTCTCCGATCTCCGAACGCTGGAGATTGCGCAAATCGTCGGCGAGGTTTGCGATGATGCCGAAGGCGGTATTACATTCGAGCAGCAGGCGTAAAAGGTATTCCGGTTCGACGAGCTGGTTCGAATATTCGCTCGCTTCGAGACCGAGAAAGGCGAGATAGCGCCGCTCCAAATCTTCAGGGTCTTTGACGATCATCGAAAGCCCGTTGTACGCTCCGACGGGGCCTGCGAGTTTTCCCTTCAGCTGCTTTGCAAGCTCTTCGATTTTAATAATCGATTTTCCGAGCCTCGAAACGAATTCCGCAATCGTCCAACCGAAGGTGATCGGAACGGCGTGCTGTCCGTGCGTGCGTCCGACTTGCGGCGTTTCGGCATCGCGCAGCGCGATATCGCAGAGCGCCCTTTCGAGCGCTTTCAGTTCCGGCACGGTGACGTTTTGCATAACGTCTCGCATGCGAAGTGCAAGCGCAGTATCGAGTATGTCGACGCTCGTCGCACCCAAATGAACGAAGGGCGCGATTTCACTCGGAACCGTCCGCTTCATTACATTGACGAGCGCGCGGATATTATGCTGCGTCTTTTCTTCTTCGGCGTACACTTCTTCGGGATCGACGCTATTTGCCGCCGCATCGATCGCCTGCTCGATTTCAGACGTGAGCGCGCCTCTTACCGCGAAATGCGCTTTTACGAGAGCTGCTTCGGCTTTCGCGCACGAGCGCACCGCCGCCTCTTCGGAAATGCAGCGCGCGAGTTTATCGTATACGTCTTTTTCGGAAATCGAATAACGGTGATCCACCGGCGAAATATTTTCAAAAACGGAACGGGTTTCCATAAGTGAAGTATGCAGGAAAAGCGAAAAATTTGCAATGCGCTTCCGCGCGGACACTTCGAATTTATTTTAATAAAATTTATTAAAATGACAAAGGGGGAAGTCTCCCCCTCGTTCCCGCCCGCATCACTCCGCAAGCGAAAAACCGTCTTTTACGCCTGCTCCGTTCATGCGGTCGTCCGCTGCCCCTTCCAGCAGGGACACCCCGCAACGCCCCGTGTGCGCTTTATCAGCGGGCGGAAGACGGGGAGCGTGTTATATTGATATTGCCGCTTTCGGTTTTTACTTTGAGCAATGCTTCTTCGTTTTTATATCGTGCGGAGCCGCTGCCTTTCGCCTCCGTATTCGTAAATGCGTCTTTGACTTTGCCGGCAACAGCTGCGTATTCGAGCAGGTAGCCGTCGTTTTCCGGCAGCGCTATGTTTACCGAACCGCTTTCGCATTCGAACGACGCTTCTTTCACCATCGTTTCCGCGTTGAAATTGATCCCGCCTTTTTGCGATGCCGCGTCGATATAATCGCACGAACCGCTATAGCGTATGTGACCTTTTTCCGCCGCTATATGTGCATTGTGCGCATCGGTTTTGCCGCACACGATCATGCCCGTTTCACTTGCGAGCGAAAGCGCCGTAAACGAGCACGCATCGAACACGATTTTACCGCCCGAAGTCTTTACGTCGAATACGCCGCATGTAAAGCCGCTTACGCTGACGGCTCCGCTCGTCGTTTTGACCGAAACGAAAAAATTATTAATTTCTACCGGCATCGTACGCGGCACTTTTATATCGATTGAAGTGTTGTCGAGAGAAGAGGGGTTTTGCCTGTCTTCGGCGATGACGACGGCGTTGTCTTTGAGGAGCGCATAGGGTCTGTCGTTTTGCGTGCGGTCTGATGTGATCGCAAGTTCGATGCGCCCTTCGTCCCATTGACAAAATTTCAAATCGCACGAAGACAGGTCCGCTTTGATTTCGGATATCCTGTCCGATTGGAAAAATACCGTTTCGGTTTTCGCTTTTTCTTTGCCGCTTTTTGCCGGTTTTTCCGCTTTGGCGCCGGACGAACGGCTGATCAGCAGTATTTCCGCGCCCACGGCGAGGACGAGCGTCGCAATTATCGCGATCGCCGTCTTTGCATTGTGATCCATACAGCTTCCTGTTTTCTTAGTTTATATTTTCGATGCGGTTGCCCCGTGCGCTGACATTCGATATTATTGTAGTGTAAATGTATGAAAAAGACAAATGCAATGCGCATCCTTGAAAGCGCGCACATTCCGTATGAAACGGCTTCGTACGACGATGACGGAGAACACGAACTCGGTCGAGGAGCGGCGGAAGCGCTCGCAAAAAAAATCGGTGTCGATCCCAAGCTCGTATTTAAAACGATCGTCATGCGTACGGAAACGAAAGAACTGTGCGTGTTTTGCGAAAGCGCGATGCGCGAAATCAATTTGAAAAAAGCGCGGGCGGCCGCAGGCGCGAAAGAAATCGAGCCGGTAAAACCAGACGAACTTTTGCAGTTGACCGGCTATGTGCGAGGCGGCTGTTCGCCGCTCGGCATGAAGCGAAAGTACCGCACATTTATAGACAGGTGCGCGCTCGATTGTGAAAAAATCTACATCAGCGCCGGAATGCGCGGAGAGCAGATCATCATCAAACCGGAAGATTTGATAAAAGCCTGCGATGCCGTCGTATGCGATTTGGTCTTATAAAACAGGACTCGTACTCTCCCGCGCACCGCTGCGGCATTTTTTGAAGTCGATACCTTCCGCAATGCCGCTTTTTAATGACTTTGTTCGGTATCGTATCTGACGGCGATTTGCACTCCGTCTTCCGCGATTAAAGACTTCGCCTTATTTTTTTTTGCCGGCGCGTATCTTTGCAAACAGTTTTCGAAGCACGCCGATTTTGCCGAAGCAAATCCAATACAGCAAAAATGCGACGCACACGATCGGTATGCCGAAAATGATTATGTACAAAACGACGAATATAAAGTTTGCAAAAAATCCAACGACGGTTTCACAGAATTCGATAAACGCAGATTTCAAATCGGGAAAAATAAATCCTCTGTCTTCCGCGTGGTTGTACGGCAGGTGCGCTTCGATATAGATTTCCGAATAATCGATCTGCTTGGACAGGCGATTGAACTGCCCCTGCATCTGCTCCAGTTCTACCGTGACATCGTTTATTTTCGTTTCGATTTCGAGCATGTCTTTCATATTTTTCGCTTCCCGAAGATACGATTGCAAGCGTTCGAGTAAAACGCGGCGCGTTGCCAAACGCGAATCCAAATCGTAAAAGCGGTCGGTAACGTCGACGCTGTCCGCGGATTTCGAAACGATTTTGCCGATAGCGCCGGACGACGACATCGCATCGTCAAAAGCGGAAGAGGGGATGTGCACCGTCATGCCGAGCGAGCGGCCGTCTTCCGAAAAATCCGAAACATAACCGCCGAAGCGTTTCGCCCATGCTTCCGCCGCCGCCTTCGTTTCGGCAAGGCTCGAAACTTCAAAACGGATATTCCCCGTACGGATGAGCTTGCGGTTTTCGGGCAGAGGCGGCGCGGCATCGGAAAGAGTGCCGGCGGATTTTTCTTCGGCCGCATAGACGCCGCCCGCTCTCATAGGCGCACTGTCGGCTGTGTATTTCATTGCGGCAAAGTTTTTGTGCGCGCCGCATCCGGTCAAAACACCCGCCGCAGTAAAAATTATTAATAAAATTATCGATCGTATCCGTTTCATCAATACCTCCGGTATATTTTACTAACAACCGAAATGCCGATACGATACAGGCCGTGCGAAATGTATCGACTTTTGCAGCACTATGCTTGCGTGAAGACCGGCGATTTGATACGATGAATCGATGAGCAGAACCGTCACCGTCAAAGCCGATATACGCGATACCGCCGCACTGCTCGGCGAATTTTTCGATGCCTTCGATTTTTATTCGGACGAAGACAAACGAAAAATCGAAGCGGCATGGAATCTCCTCTGTGAAAAATCGCGCGGCAAAAACCGATCCGACGGCTCTCCGTATTGCCTGCATCCGCTCCGCATCGCATACATCCTCGCGCAAAACAAAATGGATTCCGAATCGATATGCGCAGCTTTGCTCCACACGATATACGATTTCGGCGTCACGAAAGACGACATACGTAAAGCGTTCGACGAAAGCGCTTCCCGCCTCATCGACGGCACAACGAAGATCATGCATATGCCGGTCGGACATTCGACGATACAGCAGGCGGAAGCCGTTCGCAAAATGCTTTTTGCGATGGTCGACGACGTGCGCATCATCCTTATTAAAATCGCCGACAAACTCGATCAGATACGCTGCATCGATACGCTTCCCGAAGCGACACAGCGCACACTTGCCGCAGAGATAATCGACATTTGGGCGCCGCTTGCGGACAGGCTCGGCATGCAGGAAGAAAAAAACGAATTCGAAGATTTAAGTTTAAAGTACACGAATCCCGATGTGTTTTTGCAGATCAAAGCGATCGTTGCGCAAAAAAAAGACGAGCGGAACGCCTACCTCGAAAAAGCCGTAGAGCAGATCCGTTCGGCTGCACAAAAGGCGGGCATCCGCATCGCTATCACGAGCCGCGCAAAACATTTTTATTCGATTTATCAAAAAATGCGAAAACGCAACGTGTCGCCCGACAAGCTTTATGATCTGCTTGCGCTCCGCATCATCTGCGACGAAAACCCGGAATGCTATACGATCGTCGGCATCGTGCACAATCTCTGGAAGCCGCTCGACGGGCGCTTTAAAGATTATATTGCCATGCCGAAGGCGAACGGCTACCGGTCGCTGCATACGACCGTCATGTGTGACGGGAAACCGCTCGAAATACAGATACGCACAAAAGCGATGGACGAAGCGGCCGAACACGGTATCGCAAGTCACTGGCTATATAAAAAAGGAAAGAGCCGCGACTTTGTCGACATCGAACATCTCGGCATATTCAACGAACTGCGCGAGCTGCGCGACGGTCACGTTTCAGACGAAAACTTTTTCAGCGCGCTGAAAAGCGATCTGCTCGGCGATGAAATCTACGTGTTTACGCCGAAGGGGCAAGTCGTACAGCTCCCGGCAGGCTCGAACGCGATCGACTTCGCATACCGCATTCACTCCGCTATCGGTGAAAAAATCGTCGGCGCAAAAGCGGACGGAAAAATCATCCCGCTCGTCGAGCCGCTGCAAAATACACAGATCATCGAAATCCTCACGAACCCACAGGCGCACCCGACGGCTTCTCAGCTCGCGGCGGTAAAAACCGCAAAAGCGCGGCAAAAGATACACGCGTGGCTCACCGCACACGATCCGACCTTTGCCGACAAAGCGAAAGCGGAAACGGCGCAGACCGCAAACGCTCAAGCTGCCCGAGAAATTCAGGAAACGAGGCGGCATAAAAAGGGAACGGGAGCACGCACCGATACGGTACAGGGAACGGGCAAAATACGCATCGGAAGTTCGACGAATTTTTTCGTTACCTTCGCGCAGTGCTGTAAACCGAAATACCCCGATGCGATCGTAGGTTATATTTCGCGGAACAGGGGCATCACCGTGCACCGCGCCGACTGTCTCACCTACCGGCGCATTCAGGACATCGAACACCGCTCCATCGAAATCGACTGGGATGTGGAAAAAAAATAATCGATATGCACGGTGCAATCGCGAGGTACCGACGACAATCGGCGGCAAGAGCGACGGAAGCGCAGTATACACAACGCGCTTTTTATGCTATAGCTACGGAAATGCCAATTCCAATGAGGTTCTTATGAAAAAAATACAATCCTATACCATCGCATTGCCGTTCGTACTGGTCGGTGCGCTCGCATGCGTTTCGTGCAAGTCGGTCGAATCTGCGCAACATCAATCGCAAAACGACGCGTATACGCAGCAGACTCCCGGAACGCAGATAAAAACTTCGAAAGCCGATCCCGATGCGGCCGGCAGTGCTGTACAAAAGAACAAAGGAAACGCTTTTGTCAATTTTTTTACCGGCGGACAGCAGGACATCGAAATCGATATGACGCGCGTATTCCAAAAGACTGCGTTCGGCACGCTGAAAGAGGAAGACGCTCTGTGCATTTACAATATTGAAACGGGGCTTTCGGGATTTGCCGCATGGTATCGCGGCGGCATGTATCACGTGCTGCTGACTAAATCGGGGCGCGCTCTGTTTCGCGAAGCCGTCGATCGATATCTCGACGATTTTGAAAACAAACGGCTCAATAGAAAAGGATCGCATACGAAAGAATACGGAGAGCATTCCGTTTCGCTGCAGTGGGGATCCTTTGCCACGATGATCGGAAACCGCGCACGGTCGAAAGTGCAGTTCGGCTATGAATTCAAAGACGGCTCTCCCTATTTTTTGCTTTCCGTGCCGTCGGCTGAAAACGAACAGTACAATGCCGGCCGTTCGAAGATTTCGGCATCGTTGACGCTCAGGTTTTATTTTACGAAAGCGATGACTTCGCAGATGATGAACGCACTCGCCGAAGAAAACATAGAAACTGCGATTGCACCGTATATGCAGCGCGTCCAAAGCACGGGCGAAAAACCGGCACGCGACGACTATTGAGCGGGGCGAAAAAGCGGGCGCTTTTCGAGCGTTACCGGCCGTAGGGGGACGGGCACGAGCCCGTATTCCGACGCAAAGCGGAGGAATGGAGGCGAAAGCCGGAACCCCGAAGGACGGGACGGCAGCTTGCTGCCGGAACGCCCTTAAATTAATAATTATTAATCAACAAATACAGTCGGAGATCAGTCTTTTCGCCGGCGGATTTCTTTTTGGCACAGCTCGTCGCACAGTTCGTTGTATTTGATTCCCGCGTGTCCTTTTACCCACGACCATGAGATGTCGCGCGAAGCGGAAAGGGCATCGAGCTTTTCCCAAAGATCGCGGTTTAAGACGGGTTTTTTCGCCGCAGTGCGCCAGCCGTTTTTTTTCCACGAGCGGATCCACGATGTGATACCGTTTTTGACGTATTGACTGTCGCAAAAAATATGCACCGCCCGCCCGCCGTACTGAGGATTTTGCACGACGGCGGAGAGCGCTTCGATAGCCGCAGTGAGTTCCATGCGGTTGTTCGTCGTCGATTTTTCTCCGCCGCTCAGCGTTTGTTTTTTTTCCCCGTCGATGATGACGCAGCCCCAGCCGCCGGGTCCGGGATTTCCGCTGCAGCCGCCGTCCGTGTAGACGACGAGCGCTTCGTTTTCAAAAGGTTCGGTCATGGCAAATCCACAGCAAATCGCTTTTTACGGCGCGCTTACACCAGTCCCTGCGCGATCATCGCACGGGCGACTTTGACGAATCCCGCGATATTCGCACCGGCAACGTAATCGCCTTTTACGCCGAACTCTTTCGCCGTATCGTATGCGTTGTCGTGAATGTTCGTCATGATCCGCTTCAGCTTCGTATCGACTTCTTCAGCCGACCACGAAAGATGTCCGCTGTTTTGGCTCATCTCAAGACCGGAAACGGAAACGCCGCCGGCATTCGAAGCTTTGCCGGGTGCAAAGAGTACGCCTGCGTTTTGGAACTTCACCGTCGCTTCGAGCGTGCTCGGCATATTCGCACCTTCGGCAACGAGCCGGACGCCGTTTTTGATAAGCATATCGGCATCTTTCCCGGCAAGTTCGTTTTGCGTCGCGCACGGAAATGCGCAATCGACTTTTACCGACCACGGCTTCGCATTTGCGGTAAACTTCGCTTCGGGGAATTTTTTTACGTATTCGGAAATACCTTTATGCGCGGCACGGAATTTTTTTACGTAATCGAGTTTTTTTTGCGTAATGCCCTGTGCATCGAATATGAATCCCGTGTGATCGCTGAGCGTCACCGGTTTTGCGCCGAGCTGGATCAATTTTTCTACGGCGTACTGTGCGACGTTTCCGTCCCCGGAAACCGAACATATTTTTCCGGCAAAATCCTCGCCGACTTTTTTCAGCATGCACTCCGCAAAGTAAATGAGCCCGTAGCCCGTCGCTTCCGTGCGGATGAGAGAACCGCCGAAGTCGAGTCCCTTACCGGTAAGCACGCCGGAAAACGTATTCGTAATGCGCTTATACTGCCCGAACATAAACGCGACTTCGCGCGCACCCACACCCTTATCGCCTGCAGGCACGTCGGTGTCGGGTCCGATGTGGCGGTACAACTCCGTTACGAAAGATTGGCAAAAGCGCATCACTTCCGCGTCCGATTTTCCGTGCGGATCGAAATCGCTGCCGCCTTTTCCGCCGCCCATCGGGAGCGTCGTCAAACTGTTTTTGAGCGTCTGCTCGAAACCTAAAAATTTCAAAACCGAAAGATTCACTTCGGGACTGAAGCGCAGGCCTCCCTTGTACGGGCCGATCGCGCTGTTGAATTGCACGCGGTATCCGCGGTTGATGTGAGGTACGCCCTTATCGTCCGTCCACGGCACGCGGAACATAACGGTGCGTTCCGGCTCTACGAAACGCTCGAGGACAGCATTGCGCTCAAGTTCTTTTTGCATCTTTGCGACGGCGGGTTCGATCGTTGTCAAAACTTCCTGAACCGCTTGGAGGAATTCGCTCTGATCCGCATTTTTCAGCTGAACGTCTTCCCAAATCCGTTTGACGTATGCATTTTTCATTTTCTTGTACCTTCTTATCCGGCCGAGTTTATTGAAGCCGAATAAATTATAGTAGCGCAAATCGCCGTTTTTGGGTAGTATGTGGTATGACTCTCTATGTTACCCGCCACGGCGAAACCGAATGGAATGCGAAACACATCATCTCGGGGCTTGCAGAAATTCCGCTCGCGGAAAAAGGTTTAGAGCAGGCAGCTTCTCTCGCTTCCCGCCTCGCCGACCGGCAAAACGATTACCGCATCAAACACATACTCGTCTCGCCTTTGGGGCGCGCGCGCAAAACCGCATCCTACATCGAAAAAGCGCTCGGCATCGAAGCCGTCGTCGAAGAACGCCTGCACGAAATCAATTTCGGCGCATTCGAACACACGAGTACAAGGGGCGCGGAATTCCTCGCGATAAAAGCGAATCCGTATAAACGTTTTCCCGGAGGCGAATCGCTGCTCTATGCCGCGCACCGCGTTTACGGAGCGATCGAAGATGCCCGCGCACGCTATGCGCCCGATAATCTGCTCTTTGTGTGCCACGGCATGGTTTCGTCCCTTATAAGCACGTACTTTCAAGATTACGAAACCATCGAAGAATTCACGGATTGTCGCTTTGAAAACTGCGGCTTGCAGATATATGAGTTCAAATGATAAAACGCATGCGGGTTGTATCGTACGGATATTGTTTCGGGCAGCTTTTTGCGCCTGCGTCGCAAAAATCGGGCTTTTCGGGTTCTTTATAATTGCACAACGACTAAATCTTCAGATTTAGGAGCTGTGCAATTCATGGGTGCGCGAGCGCATAGGTATATGAGTGAGTTTTCGAAGGAAAACTCAACATTAAACGGGACGCGCCATTTCAGCGTTCCGTTTAAATGTTCCGCCTTCGGCTCCATTCCTTCGGAACTTCCGCCCCTCCGATCCCTGCCGCACATCTCCCGTGCCGAATTAATAATTATTGAATTATACATGAGGATATACGATGAAAAAACAAACGATACTATTGACTTCGGCACTGCTGTGTACGGCAGCACTCGCTTTGCTGTTTTTTGTATTCGGACGAAAAAGAAGCGCTAAAGCCGCCGGAACGGAAACGGCATTTTTGACAAAAGCTCCGGAAGCGTCTGCCGTGCGGAAAACGGCGGAAGAAGTGCGGCGGGAACAAGACGAGACCCGCGTTCGCTCCGTCATTTCGAACATGAGCGCTCGTGCGCGCGAGACGATAATCATAAACGATTACGGAGAGTTTATTGCGGATTTAAAAGCCGTGCTCAAAGAAGACACGCAAAACCCGAAAGACGATCTTTCGCTTTTGACCCTCGTCGACAAAACGCACCCGCTTCCGGACGGCTACGCGCCCGCCCGCCTCATTCCGCTCGTCAAAAACGATGCGTTCAACGTTATTCGAAACGATCTGTCGCTGAGACCCGAAGCTTACGAAGCCCTCGTCGTTATGGGACGCGCGGCGCGGAACGACGGCGTTACCCTACTCGTAAGCTCTACATACCGATCCTATGAATATCAAAAAAAAGTGTTCGAGCGGTGGGTACAGATCGACGGACTTGCAGAAGCCGAACGCGAAAGTTCGCGGGCGGGTACGAGCCAGCACCAGACCGGTCTCGTCATCGACTTCGGTTCCATCGACAATACTTTTGCAAATACCCGTGCGGGTGCGTGGATGCGCGATCACGCCGAAAGCTACGGCTGGAGTTTGAGTTTTCCCGACGGCTATGAAGACATAACCGGCTATCGCTGGGAAAGCTGGCACTTCCGCTACATCGGAAAAACCGCATGCGCGTTTCAAAAAAAATACTTCGGCGACATCCAGCAGTTTATGCTCGAATTCATCGACGCGTGGAAATCTTTATGATCGAGGCAATCACGCTCATCGTCCGAAGCGAAGACGAACACGATGAAAATGTATTAAAAAGCAAAGCGGCGGAAGCGCTTGCGAAAAAAAACATCCGTGTCCGAACCGAAGACATACGACTCGCAGTCGTAAAGCGCTCGATCGATGCACGGCACGGCCGTATACGTATCTGCCTCGTCTGCAAAGCGTATATCGGAGAAACTCCCGACGAGCGCTCTGCAAGCTCGCTCCCGGTATGGAAGTTTGCCGACGGATCGAAGCGCGTCGTCATCGTCGGCTCCGGCCCCGCAGGATTGTTCGGCGCGCTCCGCCTGCTTGAAGACGGCATCACGCCGATAATCGTCGAGCGGGGCGAAAAAACGGACGATCGCAAAAAGACGATAGCGAAGATCGGCACGCAGGGCTCCGTCGACGGCGACAGCAATTACTGTTTCGGAGAAGGAGGCGCCGGCGCGTTCAGCGACGGAAAGCTTTACACGAGAAGTACAAAACGCGGAAACGTCGGCCGCATTCTTTCCGTGTTCAAATTTTTCGGTGCGTCCGAATCGATCCTCACCGACGCGCATCCGCACATCGGCACGGACAAGCTTCCGAAAATCGTAAAGGCGGTGCGTGAAAAAATCATTTCGCTCGGCGGCGAATTTCACTGCTGCACGAAGTGCGTGGATTTTCTCACGGAAACGGAAGGCGGCAAAAAACGCATCACGGGGATCGCCGTACAAGACACGAAAACGGGAGAACGGCACACGATAGAAGCGGACGCGGTGCTGCTCGCATCGGGACACTCGGCGAACGACATATATGAACTCGTCGCGCAATACGCTCAGGAAGCGCTCGAAGCGAAAACTTTTGCGGCGGGCGTTCGCGTCGAACATCCTCGAGAGCTCATCGATGCGATTCAATTTCACGGAAAAGATTTTCACTCGGCGGAATACCGCCTCACGACGCAAGTGTCGGGGCGCGGCGTCTATTCTTTTTGCATGTGCCCCGGAGGCTTTGTCGTGCCGTCTGCGACAAGCGATGACGAAATCGTCGTAAACGGCATGTCGACAAGCGCACGCAATTCGAAGTGGTCGAATGCGGCGATTGTCGTCGAAACGCGGCCGGAAGACATTCCCGAAGAATTTATTAAAAAAGCGGGCACCTGCCCTGCCCTTGCGGGCTTATATTGGAGAGCGCATCTCGAACGCGAAGCGAAGCTGCACGGAGAAGGACAAGCGGCTCCCGCTCAGCGCATGGAAGATTTTCTTTCGCACCGCAAAAGCGACACGCTTCCTCCGACGAGTTTTACGCCCGGCGTCGTCTCAAGCAGACTTGACGAATGGCTTCCTCCGCACATCGAAGCGAGGCTCGAAAAAGCGTTTGCCGATTTTAATAAAACGATGCGCGGCTTTATCTCGCCCGACGCGCTCCTGGTCGCCGTCGAAACGCGTACGTCGACACCCGTTCGCATACTGCGGGATAAGGAAACCGGCGAATGCGTTTCGATCGCGCGCCTCTACCCGGCAGGCGAGGGTTCGGGCTATTCGGGCGGCATCGTATCGTCGGCTATGGACGGAGAGCGCGCGGCGGCCATCATCGCACAACGCCTTTCCGCGCATATAGTTTAAGGCAAGGCCGAACGAACGCTCGGCGGCTTTTGTCAATCGAGTGCAGGAGGATATTCGTTGCACAAGAGGCGGTACGGCGCTTCATCCTCTTCGATCTTCGGGAATCGCCCGATCGCTTCGTAAAAGCGGTTGTCGGTCGTATCGTCGTTGCACTGCGACACTTCGCCGATCAGCACGCTGCCGCTGTTCGGCACGACATGAAACGCGTGATATTGATGCGGCCAAATCGTAATGCTTTCGCCGTTTTTGAGTTCCACTTTCGAACCCGCTTTTACATAATAGGAGCGCCCGTCGGAATTCACGAGAACGTCCGTATCTGCAAGCCCTCCGTTTCCGTCGTCGTTGTACAATTCGATGAGCAAGGTGCCGCCGCCTCGATTGATGATATCTTCCGATTTGTACCAGTGAAAATGCATCGGCGCTTTCATATCGTCCCTGAGAAACAACAGTTTTTCCGCATAAACCTTTTTATATTTCGGATCGTGCTGATTGCCATTGCGCAGCGTAATCAATCCGAATCCGATTTTATCGAAATTGTTAAGACCGAAATCGGTGATATCCCAGCCGAGCATATTGTCGCGGATTTCGTCGTACTCGTGCCCCTTGTCCTTCCATTCATTCGGCGTCCAATGACAAAACGGCGGCAGATGAAATCCGTTATCGGAAATCAACTTTTCCATCTCTTTGATCACGCTGTTGATTTTTGAGCGCTTCACGACAGGCCTCCTTGAAAGTCGGGGAGTAAAAAAATCCGCTTCGCAAATTCACTGACAAACGGAATGCACAGTTCCGACCTTTCGTTTAAACTTTTCAATAAGCGGGACTCCAGTATAGCACACTGTCTGAAAATATGCCATCATTCCGTAACCGTATAAATCTGTTGACAAATTTCAAATATCGGACTTATAATTGGAACAATTCTCATTCATCAATCTGGAGGCTTTGAATGAAAAAACTGCTAACGTGCATCCTTTTTTGCACATCGTTATTTGCATTCTTTTCATGTGCAAAAAAAGAGCAAAAAACGACGCTGAATTTTTTGGAAACGATGACCGCTCCCGATCGCACCGCGATTATCAAACAGATAATTGCCGATTTCGAGCAACAGCATCCGAACGTCACGATCAACCTTATCTCTCCGCCGTATGATCAGGCACAAAACAGGGCTTCGCTGATGCTCACAAACGAAGACCCGCTCGATATCATCGAAGTGCGCGATTACGATGTGCGGCAATATGTCAATAACGGAAAATTAACGAATCTCGAAGACATGATTGCGAAATGGGATGAAGGCAAAGATTTGCTTCCTATCACGATGGCGTGTGCACGGACGACGGACAATACGGCCTACATTCTGCCGCAGTTTTTGTATGTCAAAGCGCTTTTTGTCCGTACCGATATCCTTGCGGCAAACGGCATTACGGAAGCGGATTATCCGAAGACAAACGAAGAACTCTATGCGCTGTGCCGTAAAATCACCGACCCTGCAAAAAATCAATTCGGTTTCGATTTCAGAGGTAAAGCGAACGAATTCAAAATTTCCGATCTGCTCATCCTCGCCGATGTCGACAACATCGATCCGAACAATGTATACAAAACGCTCGACGGCAAATTCTCATTCGCGGAACCGAGCGCACTTTCCGCATTGGAAGATTATATCGCCATGTTCAAATCAAGCGTTCCTTCCGACGGAATCAACTGGGCGTTCAACGAACAGGTCAACTCCTTCGTTTCCGGTATAACGCCTTTCCTCATTCAGGATCCGGATACGGTCGGTTTGCTCGACACACAGCTCGGACGCGACAAGTACACCGTCATTCCGCTCACTGTCGGCAAGAGCGGCAAAGCCCCGATCGATTACGGCTATGCATCGCTTTCGATCCCGTCGTATTCGAAGAACAAAGAACTCGCATGGGAATTCATCTCGTATATGTCTTCAGCGAAAGTGAATGCCGAACTGTGCAAAAAATACGGTCCGCTGCCGACACACATTTCAACATTTAAAGACGATCCGTATTTTTCTACGGGCGTTTACAAGGCGTGGGACACACAGTTCAGCTCTCCGGATAAATATCTTCTCGTCAAGTTTCCGCTCGACGATGAAAAATGGCCGGGCTGGCCGCAGGCACACGAGCAATATATGCAGTCGGCATTGCTCGGAAACATTTCGGCAGAGGATCTCATTCAAAAAAGTACAGACTACTGGAAATAATAATAATTATTAAGAGACAAACAGGAGGGGGTTCCGGGATCGCCGGCTCCCTCCCCGTCAATGATATCTAAGAGGATTACAATGAAATACCACAACCGCGTCTACAGGCTTATGGTGCTGCCTGTTTTTATTATTTTGACGCTGTTTATGTACTGGCCGGTTTTACGCGGCGGTTTTATTGCGTTTCAGCATTATACGCTTTTTGATTTATCAAAAGTCAGATTTAACGGTTTCGATAATTTTTTAGCGATAATTAAGGATGCCGATTTCCCGTTTTTTCAAATTTTATCAAACACCTTAATATGGATTTTCGTTTCATTGATTCTTCAATTCATTCTGGGATTTACGCTCGCACTTTTGCTACAAAAACCGTTCCCGTTGCGCGGTCTTTACAGCGGTCTCGTCTTTTATTCATGGACGCTGTCGGGCTTTGCGATCGGTTTGGTATGGGCTTGGATTTTTAACGGTCAGTTCGGGCTTGCAAACGATATACTGCTGCGGATCGGACTTATAGAATCTCCGATCGGATTTCTTTCGAATCAAAAGATCGCGATTTTCTCCGTCGTCATAGCGAACGTGTGGTACGGCGTACCGTTTTTTGCAATCATGCTGCTTGCCGCACTGCAATCCATTCCGAAAGAACTGTATGAATCCGCCGAACTTGACGGTGCAGGTCCCTTTGTGCGCATGTTCGGTATAACGATCCCCTATATTTTACCGACCATCATCAGTACGACGCTTCTGCGTACCATGTGGATCATGAATTTTCCCGACATCATCTATGCGATGACGGGAGGAGGTCCGGCAAACAGCACGAATATTTTAGCCACGCAAATGATCAACAAAATTCAAAAAAGTTACAACTACGGTCAGGGTTCCGCCGTCGGTGTAATGATAATATTCATATTATTGCTCTACGCGATAGTATATTTGAAAATCGTAAACAAAGGAGCGGACAAATGAAAAAAAACGGTGTCGTGGAATTCAGATCCGCATTTCGCATCTTTGCACTGGCTCTTTTTCTCATCGTCGCAATAGCGCCGTTGTATTGGATCATCGTCACATCTCTTAAAGGCCCGAGAGAAATTTATTCCAATCCGATAAAATATTTTCCGAGCCGTATCACTTTTGAAAGCTATAAAAAACTTTTCAGCTTTAGCAATTTCGGCAATTATTTTTTTAACAGCGTCGTACTGTCTGTCGGAGCGGCTTTTGCCGCGCTTATGATAAGTATGTTCAGCGGCTTTGCCCTGTCGCGCTACAAACGTCCGCGCGAACGAAACAGGATCGTTCTCGCGTTTTACTTTACGCAGATGATCCCCAATTTTATCATCATGATGCCGCTGTACACGATGATGGCGAAGATGCACCTTACGGATAATCTGGTAACGATGGGCGTACTTTATACCGCAACGTCGGTTGCATTCAGCACGATTATGGCAAAGAGCTTTTTTGACAATATTCCGACGGCGTTGGAAGAAGCCGCGCTGATCGACGGGTGTAACACGCTTCAAGCGATATTTTACGTCATCGTGCCGGTCATGTTTCCCGGTCTCGCTGCAATTTTTTCTTTCTCTTTTGTTAATATTTGGAACGAACTGTTTTTGGCGGTGATGTTTTTATCGTCGGAAACAAAAATGACGATTCCCGTCGCGCTCAATTCGTTTATTTCGAAAGCGGGCGTTTCATGGGATATACTCAGTGCGGGGATCGTGATCGCTCTTCTTCCCACGATGATCATCTTTGCCTTTACGCAAAAGTACATCGTCGCAGGCTTGACCGAAGGCAGCGTAAAAGAATAGGGCATATCTGAAAACTGAAGTTTTTGGAAGTTCCCGATAATTTGGAGGCATGATTATGGAAAAGGATATCACCGAGATCCTTCATCACATGGGAGAAGATGCACTCCCGCTCAACGCGGTAAGCCCGCCGATTTTTCAAACATCGATATTCTGTTTCAAATCCTTCGACGATTTTAAGGGTGCGCTTGCGGACGAACCGTCGCACTTTATTTATTCGCGCGGAAATAATCCGACGGTCAACCTGCTCGAAAAAAAGATTGCCGCGCTTGAACACGGAGAACGGGCAAAGCTCGTTTCGTCGGGAGTCGCAGCGATCTCCGCAGCCGTCATGGCGTTTTTGAAAACGGGCGATCATGTCGTCGCAGTGCGGGACAGTTATTCGTGGGCGAAATATTTATTTACGACGTATTTGGCCCGCTTCGGCATCGAAACGACGTATGTTGACGGTACCGATCCGGAAGATTTCGAACGCGCCGTAAAACCGAATACGAAACTGTTTTATCTTGAAAGCCCGACGACATTCACATTCAAATTGCAGAATCTTTCCGCCGTCGCACAAATTGCCAAAAAGCACGGTATCAAAACCGTCATCGACAATACATGGTGCACGCCGATTTTTCAAAACCCGATCGATTGCGGCATCGACCTTACCGTGCATTCCGTAACGAAATATATGGGCGGAAACAGCGACGTCGTCGCAGGCGTCATAGTCGGTTCCGACGAAGACGTCAAAAAGATTTTTGAAAGCGAATTCCAGCTGCACGGCACCGTTCCCGATCCCTTTATGGCATGGCTCGTTTTGAGGGGACTGCGGACGCTGCATATCCGTATGCCGGTGCATTTTGAAAATGCAAAGAAAGTTGCGGCGTATTTACAGAGCAGAAGCGAAGTCGAAGACGTGTTGTATCCGTTTTTGCCTTCGTATCCGCAATACGATCTTGCAATGAAACAGATGAGAGGAGGCGCCGGTCTTTTTTCGTTCAGATTCAAAACGCGCAAGCTCGATGAGATACGAAAATTCACCGATGCTCTGAAGATGTTTAAACGCGCGGTAAGCTGGGGCGGTTATGAAAGCCTCGTCGTCCCGGCAGCCGTTTCCCGGTATCCGAACGATGTTATTCCCGATGACAGGATTTCGCTGATACGGCTGCACATCGGACTTGAAACGGCGGACAGTCTCATCTCCGATCTCGATGCGGCGATCGCGGCGATGAAATCGTAATGGTCTGAATGTCGAGTTTCGAAAGTATTTTTAAATAAAGCGCTGCTTACGGCGATGCCCCGTCCGCTTAGCCGCGGTCGAGCTTTTGGAGCAGACTTTCGTAAGTCTAACGCTCGAAACGTCACGCTGCCGGAGCCTCGCCGCCGCACACTTGTATCTCTTTTCGAACCTCGCCGTTCATTCTTGGATAACTTCCGTCAATTTTCCGTTTTGATAAATATAATTTGCGCTGTCCGCATATTTTTTCGGAATCGCAATACCGCATGCGGCAGCCGCATCGACGTCGATGAGCAGATCGCTGTCGCTCGGATCGGTCATAAATCGGATCGGCATATCGGCAGGTTTTGCGCCGCGTAAAATCTCTACGACCATTTCACCCGTTGCGCGCCCGGCTTTATAATAATTAAAACCGCTTGCCATAAAGATACCGCCGTTTTTCGCTCCCGTCACGTCGCCTGAAAAGATCGGTTTTTTCGCTTTGGCAAAAACGTTTACGACGGCGGGAAGTGCACTGAACACCGTGTTATCGGTTGAAAGGTAGAGACCGTCGACGCGCTTTACAAGCGTTTCGGCCGCCTGCTTTACTTCCGACGAATTCGTGATCGCCTGCGTTACAAGTACAAGCCCCTGTTCGGCGCATCCTTTTTTAACAAGGTTGAGCGCGCTTGCCGAATTCGCTTCGTTGCTCGTATAGATGTAGCCGAGCGTTTTGATACCCGCCACCTCTTTAAATAATTTGATATGCTGATCGGTCGGAATCGCGTCGCTCATACCCGTTACGTTGCGTTCTCCGTGAGCCGTTGTCGATACGAGCCCCGCACCCACCGGATCGGTGATCGTTCCGAATACGACCGGCACGTCTTTGATCGTGTTCGCAAGCGCGACGGCAACGGGGGTTGCAATACCGACGGCAACATCGACTCGCTCGTCGCGATAGCGCGATGCGATTTGGGCGGCCGTGTTTACGTCTCCGTTTGCATTTTGTAAATCGTAGTTTGCTTTGATGCCCGATTCGTTGATCACGTCCATAATACCCCGCTCGATGTCGTCGAGCGCTTGATGCTGCACGATTTTTGCGATCCCGATCTTATACGTTTTGCCCGAAGCAGGCGCATCCTGCCCTCCCATCGCCGACACAAGGCCCGCCGTAAATAACGCCGCCGTAAAAGCCGCACATAATTTTTTCATACAAAACTCCTATAAAAGCTTTTGCAGGAAATATCAATTTCCGAAAAAGTTTTTAGCCGTGCGCGTGCGCGCACACGTTCAATAGTCGAGTTTGCAAAATAAAGCGTATCGTATTCATGCGATTTTTATCGAAACGCCACGTATACACGTCTTCTGCAAACATCCAAGCAAACTCGAGATTAAAAGCGACGGCGATATTTCAGACGGCGCTTTTAATCGTACCTCCTGTTATACATCCGCACTCTGCGGATTTGCTTTTATCTGTTTCTACAAACAGTAACAACAGTATAATACTATTTGTAGAAACATGTCAAGAGCACGCAAACCCGAACAATGCGGGATTTGCAACGAGCGCGAAGTTCCCCGACTTTTTCGTACGGCTGCAAAATCGTCCATACACATTTCGGCATTTTTGCGTTATACTGATGCAATGCAACGCGCGCTCATCACACTGGAAAATTGCCGCATCGAAAACGCAAAGCGCATATTGATCGCGTCCGTTTCGTGGACTATGCGGACGGGCGAAGTGTGGCTTGTCACGGGATCGAACGGCGGAGGAAAAGCCGCCTTTCTTTCGGCGCTTGCGGGGGAACTCGGTATCGTACTGAACGACGGCGAGACGCGCGGCCGATTTTTTTCCGAATTTAATAATTCTGCGGAAATCGTTTCACTTGAACGCGCAGCCGCCCTCATTCAAGAAGAGCGTGAGAACGACGAAAGCGAATACTGCGAGGGCGGAGTCGATATCGGACGGACGGGGCGGGCATTTATCGCGGAAGCGCTTACAGACATCGGCAAAAAAAAATCCGTTCCGCCCGAACTCCTCGATTCGATCGCATCTCATCGGGCGGTAAAATTATGCGGCATCGAAGCGGTGCTGGAGCGCGGGCTGAAATATATGTCGACCGGAGAGATCCGCCGCACGCTGCTCGCTCGCGCCCTCGTTTCAGAAAAAAAGTTGTTAATTTTAAGCGAGCCGTTTGCGGGGCTCGATGCGGAAAGCCGTACGATCCTCAAAAACTTTTTCAATGCGATCGCGCTCGAACAGCGCGCCGAACGCGCATCGAACGAAGCGAACCTCTATATCATCCTCGGTGCGGAACGTTATACCGAAATTCCCGATGCCGTAACGCATGTGATCGAATTTAACGAGGGCGCACTTTCATTTTGCGGGACGCGAGGCGATTACGAAAAAATTATCGAAGAACGAAAAATCGAAAACGCGAAAACGAGAGGCGCCGACAAGGCCGCATTTGCCCGACAAATTATTGATTTTCAAAGCGATTTGAAAATGACGGATGACGATCCCGCTTTACAAGGAAAGACGCAATCGGATCGCCGCGTGCTTATCGAAATGCATCGCGTCAACGTCGGATGGGACGGACGCGCCGTGCTTAGCGATTTGAACTGGACGCTGTACGAAGGCGAACACTGGCTCATCAGAGGTCCGAACGGTTCGGGCAAAACGACTTTTCTCGAATTGATAACCGGTGACAATATGCAAGTGTATTCGAACGACGTGCGCGTATTCGGCTCTCGACGAGGGAGCGGTGAAACGATGTGGGACATCAAAGCGAAGCTCGGCATCGTATCGTACCGGATGCACGTCGAATACCGTATGCTCGGAGGAACGGTGCTGCGCGACGTCGTCGTTTCGGGATTCCGCGATTCGATCGGTCTATACGGAAAAGCGACCGATATGGAAACGGCGGCGGCTGAGAGGTGGCTTTCGCTCGGCGGGTTTTCCGGACGCAGTAACGAAATTTTTTCCGCGCTCAGCTACGGCGAACAGCGCGCAGTCTTGATTTTACGCGCCGCGGTAAAATGCCCGCTCATCCTCGTACTCGACGAACCCTGTCACGGTCTCGACGAAAGTCACCGGCGAAGGGTGCTTGACTTGCTCGAAACGATCGCTCACAGCGGTACGACGACGCTGCTTCACGTGACACATGAAAGCGATGAAGCGCTCGCGTGCGAAAAACACATACTCGAACTCCATCCGGGCAAAACGCCGATGTATACGATATTGACGATATAAATAACAGGAGTACGCAAAAATGATTGACAATCGACAAAAATTAATAATTTTGATACTGGCACTTTTTTCCGCGCTTCTTTTTGCCGGAGGGAAAAAAGATAAAACACCGCCGCCTGAAACTCCGCAAGAACGCGCAGAACGAATACTTGCTGAAAACGAAGGCGCCGCATATCTCCGCGAGCCGATAGACGGAGAACACTCTTCTTTCGGTGAAGTGTGGGGTTTTGCGCTTCAGGAGCGGGGCGAAGAAATCGATTTGGATGCGCCCGTTACCGACATCGCGCTCTTTACGGCGACGCTCAACAATTATGCGGAACTCGACGCAGTGCCACGCCGCTCATCGCTTCCGTCGTTCGCCGGCCGCGTCCATCTTACCTTTGCATGCGACAGCCGTGCGCTCGTTCATTTTGTGTTGGATAAAGATCTCGGTTTTCGAAAGGGATTTGAAACCTCTCTTGCGGAAGCGGCGGCGGACTTCGACGGATTGTGTATCGATATGGAGTATATCCCCGCGCGCGACAGGGAGAATTTTTTAACATTTTTGCGCGATATGAAAAAAGCGATCGGCGGCAAAATCTTAAGCGTATGCGTGCCCGCGCGGACGCGCACCATTTCCGACGACATCTTTCCGTATAAGACGATCGGAGAAATCGCCGACCGCGTTATCATCATGGCGTACGACGAACACTGGAGCACGAGCAGACCGGGACCGGTCGCATCTTATGCGTGGTGCGCCAACGTCGCAGACTATGCGCTTACGGTGATCCCCAAAGAAAAAATCGTCATGGGACTTCCGTTTTACGGACGCACATGGACGGAAGAGCGGCACGCGGGCGCCTGGTATTTCAGCGGCGTCAATCGGAAAATGCTTGAAAACGGCGTATCGAAACTCGAGCGCGATGAAGGCGGCGTCGCGAAGATAAACTACACCGCTACGGTAAACGTGACCGGCTATTTCGACGATACCTATTCGCTCGTAAAAAAATGCCGTCTCTACGAAGAAAAGAAAATCAATAATATTTCATTTTGGCGGCTCGGGCAGGAAGACAAAACGTTTTGGCAATGGATAAAAATAAAATGAAACTTGTAAAAAATTAATAAAATTTTCAAAGGCAATCCCGCGCAATTTACAGGCCGGTTGCGATGTCTTTGAGCGAAAAATCTCCGTGCGGAATTTCCGAAAACTCGTCATGCCTGACGTAGTAGAGCACGCAGCGCACGTTTTCTTCCGGCACATTACGGAGAGTTGCGACCGCCTTTCTGTAACACGCTTGCTGACGGTAATACCGCGCGGGATCGATTTCGTGATCGGTTTTATAGTCCACGATCGTATACGTGCCGCCGCCGTTATCGAAAACCAAATCGATCGAACCCGTGACGATGTAAGAGTCGATACACATTTTAAAGGCGTATTCGGTTTTTATCCACGCGCCTTCTTCCCGCACCTTTAGGGCACGCGCACCGTATTCGGACGCTGCAAAGCGCGCGCAGATTTTTTCACACACGGCGCTCATTTTATCTTGCTGCGCTTCGGACAGTTTCCGCATATACTTTTCCGAAGCGAGTTTTATGCCGGCGGGATCGAAACCGTTCATCGCGTTTTCAAGACAGGCGTGAACGAGCGTTCCGAATTCGTCGAAGCCGAAACGCACGTTTTCGTTTGCAAGTTTTTCAAGCAGCTCGTCGATTTCGGGATAGAGATCGGATCGCGCGGCTTCTCCGGATCCCGCTTCCGCCGTGCTTTCCGCCTCCGCATCATAGAGTTTTTCCAACGAACTCGGCGTAATGCGTTTCGAAAGCACTTCCGGCATTTTAATAAAATCGATTTCGGAAGACGAAAAGAGTACATCGGCATCCCGTATTTTACGCTTTCGCAGGACATCGATAGATTCGGGTATACGGGAAGACGCGTATATTTCCCGCTTCGATTTTTTTTCGATGCGCTCAAGGTCGAAGGGCGCGCCGCTTGTATATTGCACCGCAGCGTCCGAGTCGAGAAAATCGGGATAATAATATGCGATGACAGGATCGAAAACGGACGTATCGCTTAATCGGTGTTTGTGATCTTTGTCGTACGAATACGTTCCGACAAAATAATAATCTTTGACCGCGCGGGTTGCAGCGACGTAGATCAAACGTCGGAATTCGGCAATGTCTTTCGCAAAGTTTTCGTCGCGCTGTTTGATAAAAAAATAATTCCGCTCGTCTTCGGCGGGCTTCAGTGAAACGCCCGCTTCTTCGCTGAAAAAATATTTTTCTTCGCTGTCGTTTTTTACGTTGTCGAAAGCGCCGAGTACGAACACGTGATCGAACTGCAAGCCTTTGCTTTTGTGAACGGTCATTATTTGAACGGCATCTCCTTTTTCGATCGGATAGGATATGTCGCCTATTCCCGTATCGCCGTCTCCGAAAGCGAAACCTTTATCCGCTTCTTTTTCGGATGCGAGCATATCGACAAAATACGCCGCATCTTTTCCGTCCGCGTCCGCCTGCCGCGCCGCTTCGAACAGCAGATCGTACTGTTCGGCAAAGAGACTTACGGCGCGGTTCAGCATCGTTTCATAGCGGTAGCCCATATCGTACCACAGCGTATTGAGCGTTTTCGTGAGCGGCTCGGCGAGCACGCGCTCCTTATGCGTTTTAAAAAAATCCGCTGCGCGGATATAGCGTTCTCTTTCGATCGACCCCTCTGCAAATGCGGCAGCAATTTTTTCATCGTCCGAAAACGGAGCGAATATAAAATCTTTATTGCGATAATCCGATGCGTTTGCCAAGATGATTTTCACATCGTTTTCGGTAAGGCCTGCGAAGGGCGAACACAAAAATGCCGCAAAGGCATTCATGTCCGACGGATAGACGCAGAGCCTGAGGAATGCGTATATATCGTTTGCGGGAGCGTCGGCGAAAAGATCGATTTGACGGTCGAGTACGTACGGAATGCGGAACTGTTCGAGCCGGCGCTTCAAATAATTTCTCTTTGTACGCGACCTGTCGAGCACTGCAAACGACGCATAGGGCTCCCCCGCTTCGTGCATTTTAACGATTTTTTCCGCGATATAATACGCAAGCTGTTCCTGCACGTCGGGTACGAGACCCGATCCCTTTTCGAGAGCGTAATCTTTTTGATTGTAAGGCAAAAGCGCAAAGTGAGATCGGATATTTGATTTGTCGAGCGCGATCGGCGCTCCGCGTTCGTGAGTCCTCTTATCGACATAGCGGGCGACGGTATTTTCCGTGTACAGCGCTTCATAAGAGGCGCCCTGCGTTTGCGAAAAGAGAGAGGGTGTGCCGTCTTTGTGCGCGTAATCATCGCCTGATTTATAAAAGCCGCCGAATATCTGATTAAAGCTCGTAAGCAGTTCCGGAAATGATCGATAATTGTACACCATGCGGAGTTCCGCTTCGTCTTCGCCGCAGGCAAGGTCGCGTTTCAATTCATTGAACACCGACACGTCGGCTCCGCGGAATTTGTAGATCGACTGTTTTTCATCGCCGACAAAAAATAATGTATCGCCGGCAATATTCGGCACGAGCGCTTTTCGGATCGCAGCCGGATCGTCAGAAGCGACTTCGGTATATTCGTCGAGGCGTTCCGCAAGGAGAAAGAGGAGATCGCGATTTCGGCCGTTGTTGTCCTGAAATTCGTCGATCATGATTTTACTGAATGCGGCTTTTTCCTGATTGCGGATGTCTTTTTGTTCGATCAATATTTTCAGCGCCATATCGCTCACGTCTTTAAACGTCAGCGCGCCCGATGTCCGCTTTTGTCGGTTTACAAGCTCAAGCAGTTCGTCGAAGAGGCTGCACATATCTTTGATATACGGAAACTCTTTGACATACACGGCAAGGGATGTGAGTTCGTCGGCATAGCGCGCAAGGTTTTCGGTACAGGCTTTTATCGCTTTGAGGGAAGAAGCGGCGTTGCCGGGCTTAAAGGCGGATAAAACCGTAACCCAGTTTGCGGCGGAAAAAAGTTTTTCGTACAACGCTTCGCTCGTCTCCACATCGTCGGGCGAAAACACCGTCGAAGCGAAATCGGGAAGAGGCTGCGTTTCGATAAAGGAAAAAAGTTTTACGGCGGCGGCGTTTTTTTGCCACTTGCATGACGCATCGCTTTTCGCCTCATTGCATAGCGAAAGAGCGTTTGAGGCGATATCGAAGAGGGAGCCGCCAGTCTTATCGCTTACGATTTTTTTCCACGCATCGGAAATTATCGATTTTTGCGTTTCGAGGGAGCGCGTAAACCGGCCGCTTTCGGTTGCGAGCGAAGTGTAATCGCCGATGATTTTTGCGACGAGGGAATCGGAAAACTCCTGCACTTTGCCCGCTTCGGCAAAATGACGGATGCCCGGACGTGAAAGATTTTTCAGCACGAAGGGCAATGCAATATTTTTTATATTCCGCTCGCTGTCCGTACTTCCCGTCGTAAAATCCGGACGGATGCCGTAACGGTTCGCAGCCTGACGGACGACGGCACCGCAGTACGAATCGAGCGTTTGAATGCGGGCATCGGCAAATTCGTTTACAGCCCGCGCGGCGTTTTTTCTTTGGCGTTCGGGCACTCGTTCGTTTTTTGAAAAAAACACGAGCGTTTTGTAAATGCGCGCATACATTTCGGCGGCGGCTTTTTTCGTAAACGTCAGCGTCAAAACAGCCGGCGCTCTGATATCATCGAATTCCATAACGAGCCATGCAAAGCGCGTCGCGAGCACTTGCGTTTTACCGGAACCCGCTCCCGCAGCGACGACGGCGTTTTTTACGGAGCAGCACACTTTTTTTTGCTGATCGTCGAGCGGATGTTCCAAAAGGTCAAGGTATGCATAATCGTTTTTCATCGCAGGCTCCCGAGTTACAGTTTGTGAGATGCGACCGTATATGCCGTTCGGCAGATCGTTTTAAAATCGCAAGCCATACAGTCAGAATACACGTCGGGTGCGATGAGCGCGTCATCCCCGCGCAGCGCACTTCGAAGCGGTTCGGGATTTCCGTTTTCGACCCTTTCGTAAAAGAGGGAAGCATAGCGGTCGAATGCCGAAAGCGTCGGCTCATAGGATCCGGGCGTTTTTTTTGCGTTTTCATCGTCGATAACGGCGACGCTTTCACCCACATTTTTTATCGAACAGAAGACCATTTTATCGACTTTAACGGGATCGGTAAGATTCCACAGCGTTACATACATGGCGCATTGGAAATTGTCGAGCGTACCTGTCGTTTCGTCCGCGCGGCACGAAGCGATCGACGGAAGAGACGTATTTTTATAATCGACGATGATGATCCGCCCCGCGTCATCGGAAAGGATGCAGTCGATTTTTCCGAAATACTTGTAGCGTTTTTCGTTCTCCCACGCTTCACACAGCGCTTCCGTCGAAACGACGCGGCAGCCGCCGAAACCTTTTTCTTTTTTACAAAACTCGTGCAGAAAATCGATGATGATCTTTTCGAATTTATGCGATTGCTCTTCGAGCACGCGAAGCGCAATCGGGCTTTGATAAAAATCGAACGACTTGTCGCGGATCGCTTCCCCTGTTTTTTCTTTTATTAATTTTCGTATGTCGTTTTCACGCTCTCCGAAACTTCCGTCTTCACCCGTGACCGGCAGCGTATCAAAGGTTTTAAAAAGCAATTCGAGGATTTTGTGATTGATGTTTCCCTGATCGTATTTTTCGAATAAGGACGCATCGAGGGAATCTTCGCGGAGTTTGACGACCGATTTGAAAATCCACTTCCGGGGACACGGGAAAAAATCCCGCATATCGCTTTGACTGATCTTTATCGCAAAAGCGTCTTCGCTTGAAGAGCCGTTCGGTGTGCGGCGCTCTTTCAAAACATAGTCGATTGTTTTTTTGACACCGGCGTCTACGGATTGCGGGCGGGGAGCATTTACGGAAAAATCCGAAGACGCTTTCCAATGTTCATACTGCACCTTTTGCAGGTCGCTCAAAGCGCGGGGAGCATTCGATTCCGATAAAAACCATTTTTTTTCATTGAGGATAAAATCGTTTGCATCGAGTTCGTCGAACGGCGTATGATTTTTTTCGACGGGAGCGATATCGAAATACGTATGCGGGATCGCAAAGCCTGAGAAAGTCCGTTCGCTGCACGAAAAGATACTCCGCGCGCTGTCCGCATTATTAAATTTTCCGTACAGCCTGATAAAGGCGGTAGACGCTGCATCGGAATCGCGTATGCCGAGCGCACGGCGTTTTTGCGTATTGAGAAAACCGAGCGGCTTACGGACGACGGTAAGCGCGTCCTGCGTACAGTTGATGACGATATTGACAGGATAGGCGGCGCAGGATGCGACTTTATAATCGAAGACGGAAAGTCCCGAAAGCGCATCCTGCGGGCGATAGGTTTTGCTTCTCAGCTCGTTGATAAAAAAAGAAAACGGAGAGCGAAGCTTCAAATCAAGCGGCACGATATAATCCTTTTCGATAGCGACAAGCGTCTCAAGTTCTGCAATGCAGCGGCCGAGAACATTGTTCGCTTCGACGCTGAACTCGTCATCGCAGAGGAATTCGTTTTTAAACATAAGCCACGCCGTCCGCAAGCCTTCGAAGGTCTTCGCACCCGTAACGGCTTCGATCGATTTTTTTACTCGCTTGTATAATTCAAGCTCACGCTCGCTTCGTCCGGATTTGCCGAGCGATTCGATCCATACGTCTCCGCCGCCGTAATTGCAGATGCAGTGCAGCCGGTTCCCTTCGCGCACAAGGCTTTCGTTGAGCGCTTTGTTTTTCCACGGCACGCGCCCGTCGAGTACGAGGCGGCGCACGCTGTCGTACGAATAATCGGTTTTGCGGCATTCGTCGATATCTTCAAAAATGCTGCCGGCGCTGCCGACCGTAAAGCGCACCCCGCTTCGCACGACAAAGGGAATGCGGTAGTTCGTAAGTTCCCGTTCGATATACGGCCGGTAGGTTTCGAGTTCGGGAACGTGCAGCGCGACATCTTCATACGAAAGTTCTCCGCCGCTTTTTCCGACGATGTCCCGAATGCAGAGCGCCGTTCTTCGAAGCTCCGTCCTCGTATCGGGATAGACGAACACTTCGCCCGCATGCATTTCTTTTTCGGGAAGCACGTAAGAAGTTATGTTTTCGGCAGTAGCAAAGACCGCTTCGTATTCGTCGAAATCTTCAAGCTGTTCCGGAAAAAAAATAATAAATTTTTTACGCTCTTCCGTAAAGTCCGGCACGAGCCACGCAGGCTCGAACATCTCATCGCCTAAAAAATCGACATAGCGCCGGTAGAGCGTAAGATAATCTTCGTCTTCATCGTCTGCCGCTTCGGGATGCTCGCTCGCATAGCGGGAAAATTTTTCATACCACGTTTTCAAAAGCGGAAGATTTTTTGCGATCCAATCGGCAAAGGAATCGGCGTCGTCTGCAAACTGCGGATGTACGATGCTCTTAAAAAGAGATTTACCGCTTCGGACGGCGGCGGCATTTTCTTCGATGAGATTTCGAACGAATACTTTTCGGAGCACGGCAGGCACGGCATGACGGCCGCTCTCTTTTGCGACGGCGTATTTTTCTTTAAAAGTATCCCACGCGATAAAGCGCTCGAGCGCAACGGCTTTAACACCCGACGCTTGAGGATTTTTTACGCACCATTCCGCCCATGAAACGAGGGCGACATCGGTCGGAAAAACAAAAACGACATCTTCCTGTCCGAGATTTTCTTTCAGCACATCCGCGATGCGCGCCGGTTCAAGTTCAATACGTTTCATAATGATATTGCTGTAACCAGTATAGCACATAAAGCGTTTCATAGATACGGCAGGATTCAGGTGCCCTGTCACGCGCTATAAATTACCGTAAGGAGGTTTTTATGAAAAAATTAATAATTGCGGGGCTTGCGGCGGTGATCGCATGCGGAGCGTTCGCACAGCAAAATGCTCCGGCCTTCGACGATCCGAAAGCATCCGTCATCGCCGTTTCGTCCGCCGCCGTTCCGGGCAAAATGAAAGACAATATCAAGCTTATCAACCTGTCGGACGACGAAAATATTTCGTTCCGCGTATACATCTACGATTCGAAAAAAGCATCGTGGAATTTATACGGCAAAGCTTTGCTCAAAGGTTTTTACGACGGCGATACTATCGATTCCGATTTTGAAGACAAAATACGCAAAGTCGAATACGTCGCCGTCATTCCCGACGGAAACGGAGTGTACGAATACGAAACGGAAAAAAAGCACAACGACTTGCGTATCAAAATCCATTCGCCGAACGGCTCAGCCGACGAAAGTTATAAAAAAAATGCGGTGACAGTCGACGTACGGAGCATTCCCGGCGTTTTTAAAGACAATGTCAAATTCGTGAGCGAAACCAGCGATAAAAATATTTCGTTTATGCTGTACGCGTTCAACGATAAAAACGGAATATGGCAAAAGGCAGGCGTCGCCGTTTTAAAAGACTTCGGCGATACGGACACGGTCGATTCTCCGCTCGAAGATTCGCTTCCGTCGTACGCCTGTTTCGCCGTCGTTTCGCGCAGCGGAAAAACATACGCATACGATTTTAAAAAAGCGAATAAAGACTTTATCATTACGGTACGGTAAAAGCGGGTATGCAAAGCACACGAAACACGCGCTTTGCATATCGACATGACGACGCTCATACGATACACCTCCGTGCAGCCGAAGCGTTTCGCCCGCCGAAAACTCGAGTGCGGGATTTAAAATCAACAACCCCGACGCAGAGCGTCGCGGTATGTTGTTCTCATAAGGTCGTTGCAGTCGGCTTTAATACCCTTTGTTACGACGCAAGCGTCGGGGTATTAAACCCTCCGCACGAATAAACTTTTTAATTTTAAGGCAAACATTAAGGAAAAAACTTTTTTAAAAATCGCCTAAACTGCATTTTTTTCAGCTACAACTTAAAAAATTACTATAATACAAAACTTTTTCAATGTTATACTGAAAAACTTATGTCAAACGGCACAATATTTCCAATTTTGAAATGTTCAATTCCGATATCGGATTTAAATACAGTCAACTCGGCTATGAGCCGAAAGCGATTGCATCCGTTTTGGAAAATATCGTGTACCTTTACCTTTTTATACATTTTTCAAAACATCTTTGCCCATCTTGCTCTAATCCCCATAAAATCATATCTTTACGGTATGTCCGATACTGTCCAATGCAAATCTCCTCCGCTCTATGCAAGAGGCACCGTTATATTCTGTGAAAAAGAAAAAGGCGCGCGTCCTGAAGGAAGTGTTTTTTTATTAAAAGCCGCCGTCTCGAAATCAGCGCCCGCAGCTGCACATCGCCCTGCGTCGGAGCGGGAGGCGGCCGCACACAGAGAAAGCGCCGTGCGCGGGGGTGCCTGTATGCCGCTCGCAGGGCAGTTTTACATGCTCCGCGCCGAAACGTCGGGCGTGCTTTTGGGGCGGCCGGTGAGCGTATTTCATGCCGAAGAGCGCGCGGACAAAATCGAAGTGCAGTTTCTCATACTCGTAAAGGGACGCGGCACAAGGGAGTTGTGCGCGCTGAAAGCGGGAGATGCCGTACTCATGCTCGGGCCTGTCGGAAACACATTTCCCGTTCCGAAACCCGATACAAAAATCTGCATCGCAGGCGGCGGCATCGGTGTCGCGCCCGTCGCGGCCTTCGCCGAAACGCTCCCTCCGTGCTCCTACGATTTTTTTGCAAGCTTTAAAAGCGGCTCTTACGGTTTGGAGCATATCCGCCCGGAAAAATTAATAATTACGACGGACGACGGAAGCGAAGGCGTTCACGGCATGCTTCCCGCAGCCCTTACCGAAGATGCGCTCCGTGCAGGAGGCTACGGCGCCGTATACGCATGCGGGCCGGCTCCGATGCTTTCGTACGTAAAACGCATAGCCGAAAGCGCAGGTATTCCGTGTTATATAAGCATGGAAAGCCGCATGGCCTGCGGTATGGGCGTCTGTCTCGGCTGTACGATTCACACGAGCGAAGGCAACAAACGCTGCTGCAAAGACGGCCCCGTTTTCGACAGCCGCATCCTCGAATTTCCGAAGCCCCGATCGAAGCCGTCTCGGAAAGCACTCGACGGCTTGCCCAACCTGTCGATCGAGATCGCCGGTGTGCGGTTTAAAAATCCCGTCATCGCGTCGTCGGGTACCTTCGGATTCGGCACGGAATACGCTTCCGTATTCGACGTCGGAAAGCTCGGCGGCATTGCAAGCAAGGGGCTGACGCTCGAAGCGCGCGAAGGGAATACGGGTATCCGCTTATGGGAAACGCCTTCCGGCCTCATGAATTCGATCGGGCTGCAAAATCCGGGCATCGCTCATTTTATCGATTTCGAACTGCCCGATATGCTGAAGCTCAAACCGGTGACGATAGCAAATCTCTCCGGTTCGACGCTTGAAACCTACGTCGAAGGCGCAAAGCTGCTCGATAAAACCGCCGTCCCGATCATCGAACTGAATATTTCGTGTCCGAACGTTGCGGCGGGAGGAGCGGCGTGGGGCATGACCTGTACGAATGCGGAAACGGCGGTGCGCGAAGTACGCGCCGTAACGAAAAAACCGCTCATCGTAAAGCTTACGCCGCAAGCGCCCGATTTTACGGGCGTCGCGCTCGCGTGCATCCGCTCGGGTGCGGACGCGCTCAGCATCGGCAATTCGTTTCAAGGCGTCGCCGTCGACATAGAGCGCGGCGTACCGGTGTTCGATAAAATCAAAGCGGGCTTCGGCGGCCCTGCCGTTCGTCCGATCGCCGTGCGCCTCGTGTGGGAAACCTTCGAAGCGATGCGCCCTCTCGCGCCCCACGAACGCGTGCCGATCGTCGCCATCGGCGGTATCGAAAAATGGGAAGACGCTGTCGAGTTTATCATGGCGGGCGCGCTCGCCGTCGAAGTCGGCACGAACACATTTGCCGATCCGCTCACGATGCTCGAAGTGCTTTCCGGCATCGAAGCGTTTATGAAGCGCAAAGGTTACGCGTCCGTGTACGATATGTGCGGCATCGCGCATGAAAGATAAAAATCACATCGGTAAACCGTTTTAAATTAATAATTCGGGCGTTGCGGCGGACAAGTCCGCCGCCGCTCTGTACGGGGCTCCGCCTTCGCTCCGGTACAAACGCGCGGAAATTGTCGCGCGTTTGCGTACAGGGGACGCGGTTTTGCAAAACCGCGCCCCCTCCCCTTCCGCCGCTAACGCGAAAATATTTTGAAACCGTCAAAAGGCCGCTCGACTTTTCAACGGCGCTCATTTGTATTTCGCTCTGCTATTCAGTAAACGCGCGCTATGGGCTATACTCACCACATGACATTTTTTTTGCTTTATCCGATATGTTCCGAAAAATACGGGGAGCGGTGATGCTTCGCTCGCAGTTCAAGGCTTTTGTCGAATTCCGCGACGAATTCCGCTCTCGCGTTGCCGAGTGGTCGCACTATGCTTCGGCGCTTGAAACGCTGCAAAAAACTGCCGCGCAAAAGGACACGCCGGATTATCCTGTCGAAACGGCGGTCGTGTATAACCGTGCGCTCGACGACGTTTCCGAAAATGATGAAATCAAATTGATCGTCATCGGCGACAACCCGGGCAAAGACGAACAGCTTTCGATTAACAATCGCTACCTCGTCGGACAGAGCGGGAAAATCGCCGACGGTTTTTTTCGCCGCAACCCCGAACTGCACACCGACTTCAGAAAAAACGTCGTCATCCTCAATAAAACGCCGGTACACACCGCGAAAACGCATCATCTGCGCGCCCTGCAAAAAGCCGATCCTGAAATTGCAAAGCTCATCGAGATAAGCCAGCTGTGGATGGCCCGGCACACGGCAAAACTGCATCGCGCGCTTTGGGAAAACGGCGCACGCGGAAAACGGGGAACAAGCGGCGGCTTCGGCACGACCGGTGTAAATGATGGCGAGTGCAGTCTGCTCGATACGGTCGGCACAAAAATCGGCGAGTGTTTTAATCCTCCTCAGCTGTGGCTTGTCGGCTACGCGGAATTGAAAGCGCGGGGCATATTTACTCCGTACCGCGATGCACTCAAAGCCGCCTATGCCGGCAGCGATGCGTGGAATAGTGTTTTCGTCTATCAGCATTTTTCAATGAACCGCTTTCTCATCGATTTGAAAGCCTATCAAAAAAATCGGGTGGAGGACGAAGACGGCGGAACCGCGTGTGACGGTACGGAAGGCAGCGATGAAAACGCATGCGGCGGCACGAACGACGATAATGAGAGCGCATACCCTGAACGCTCATCCGAAAAAAACGCATCGCTCGCCCGCGACCTCGAACGGCTCGGTACACGGCACAGAAAAGAAATTTTCGACGAATGAGTATCGAAAAAAAATTATTAATCTTAAAATTCTTTAGGACATCTCAAAAAACCGACCGTGAACGACTTTTTCGAGATGCCGTACTTCCGTACAAAACAACGACCTCGCCGCAGAGCAGCGAGGTCGTTTATTAAAATAATTAATAATTATTATTTAACTTTAACGGAGCCGAGGCAGATATTTTTTTTCGTTTCGCTATCGAATACGATGATATCGTTGCCCACGATGTCGAAACGGATCGGCTTATCGACAGCATAGTCGATCGAACCGAATACGACGGAAGATAAAATATCGCCTTTGAGGTTGATTTTGACGATCGTTTCCATACCCGACGGAAGCGTCGAATACGCAAGTCCCTCGATGGCGCCGCTGTCCCTGATCGGAAGAAATTCCGGACGGATGCCGATGATGACGTCTTCTCTTTCAAGCTGCACGTCTTTTTCGCACGCGAACACCGCATCGATGCCGAAAAATTGTACCGCGAGTTCGTTTTTTGCCGTCTGCTTCGCTTTTGCCGGAATAAAATTCATCGTCGGGTTTCCGATAAAATCCGCAACGAACAAATTCGCCGGACGGTTGTAGACGACGAGCGGCGGATCGTACTGCTGCAGGTCGCCCTTTTCGATCAAACAGATGCGCGTCGCAAGCGTCATCGCTTCGAGCTGGTCATGCGTAACGTAGACGAAAGTCGAGTTCGTGTCCGAATGCAGGCGCTTCAATTCCGTGCGCATTTCGCTGCGCAGTTTTGCGTCGAGGTTTGAAAGCGGCTCGTCCATAAAAAGCACTTTCGGTTTGGGCGCGAGCGTCCGTGCGATCGCGACGCGCTGCTGCTGTCCGCCCGACAATTCGGCCGGATAGCGGTCTTTGAATTCTTCGATTTTTAAAGTCTTTAAAACTTCCCGTACGCGTTCTTCGATTTTGCTTTTCGGCCACTTTAAATTTTCAAGACCGAAGGCGATGTTTTTATACACGGTCATGTGCGGCCACAACGCGTAGTTTTGAAACAAAAAGCCGATATCGCGCTTGTCGGGCGAAACGTTGATGCCTTTTTCCGAATCGAAGACGACCGTATCGCCGATGGTGATCCTGCCTTCCGTCGGCGTTTCAAGCCCTGCGATCATGCGCAGTGTCGTCGTCTTTCCGCAGCCGGACGGACCGAGCAGCGTGATGAATTCTCTGTCTTCGATAACCATGTTGAGATGATTGACTCCGACAAAATCGCCCCATCGTTTTGAAACATCGTGTAATTCTATTCGCGGCATATATTAACCTCCAATTCCTTTATCAATAGATGCGCCGGTAAATTTATTAATCGATAAATTAATAACAATAACAAATACGACCAGTAACAGGTTGATACCGTTCGCAAGCTGATCGACGCCGTTTCTCGTGTAGTATTCGAGAACGTTTGTCGACAGCGTAACGCTCGATGTGATCAGTGCAAACAGCGTATACTCTCTCATACAGGATATAAACGGCAGCAGATAGCCGCTTATAAAACTCGATTTTTGGATGGGAAACAAAATCTTCGTCATCCGCTTACCCCACGGACAGCCGGTGATCATCGCAGCTTCTTCGATTTCACCCGAAACCTGCAGCATCGCGTTCGTTCCGCTGCGCGACGCAAAGGGCAAAAACTTTATGCCTCCGACGATGATGCACAGCGCGACGGCTGACCATTCGCTGAGCGTCGTCGCAACGTCCAAAAAATGAAACGCATTCGTCTTCGACAGTGAAAAGAAAATCGTGCTGAAACTCAACGCGGGAATCAAGTACGGCAAGAACGCCAAACTGGAAACGTAATTGGCAAGACGGCTTCTCCTGTTTTTGCTGACGGCGTATCCGATCAAAATGCCGCAAGTTCCGCAGATAAACGAAACGATGACGGCGACGATTATGGTTCTGCCGAACGAATGCAAAATCGTGCTGTTGTGAAAGATGCCGTTCAGAGAATAATCGCGCGCGCCGACAAAGGCGTCGTCGATTGCGGGCGTCGGAGAGATCCAATATTTGAGCGTAATCGAAGAAAAATCTCCGGCCGTTTCTTCGAGGCTTTCGAGTACGAACGAAAGCAGCGGAATGACGGCAAAGAACGTTACGATAACGAGCGTCGTAACGGCGATCGGCCACTTCGCTTTTTTCAAATCGATTTTGGTGATTTGTCCCGATTTGCCGGATACCGTCGTAAAGCTCCTGCGGCTTTTTGTAAACCAGTTGTTCAGCGTCAAAATCAACACGCTGAAAATCAGCAGTATCGTTGCGATGACGTAGCCTTCGCCTTTTTTCCCCGTCATCAGCGCCGAGCGCAGCGTGATCGAAATCGAATTGAACGATCCGTCTTTATTTAAAAACTGCGGAACGGTGTAGCTTGAAATGGAACTCGCAAACACCAGCAAAACCGTCGATATCATCGCGGGCGCGACGATCGGCAGGGTAATTCTTCTGACGATTTTTAAGCGCGACGCTTTTAAAATCGTCGCCGCTTCTTCAAGGTTCGCATCCATGTTCCGCAGTATGCCGCCGATCAATATGTACGCGAACGGCGCGTAGTGCAGACCGAGCACGATTGCCGTCGGGAAAAAACCGTAGACGAGCCATTGCGGCGCGCTTATGCCTGTCAACGCCTGCAGCAGTCCTTCTCCGGGGCTGCCGCTTACGTTCGTGTTTTTGAAAAAATTTTCCCAAAACATCGCGATCGACCACGACGGCATGATATACGGAAAAACGAATACCGTTGAGATAAAGCGCTTAAACGGTATGTTCGTCCGCGTGATAAAGAATGCGAGGTTGCCGCCGAATACGACCGCGATCGTACAGGCGATCAGCGCCATGAGTACGGAACGATACAGCGGGATCCAAAAAAAGTTTTTCGAATACAGCGGCGTCAATTTGTTGAACAACAGCGACGGCCATTGCAAAAACGTAAAATCGCCGCGCTTTACGGCCGCATCCCAAATCTCATTGATGTTTTTTGCTTCCGAAACGCTTTGAACCGTAAACGAATCTTTGACCATCGAAAAAAGCGGATAGATGACGGTGATCGTCAACACGATACCGAAAAAAACGATGATGCAATTGGAAGACTTTGAAAAAAATTGTTTTATGTGATTTAAAATTTTTTTAAAATAAAACGGAGCGGGTTGTGTTTTTAGTGTTTGATTATCGGTCATATGTATTTTCTCCCAAATAATCCAACCGCGCCGACGGCGGATGAAAACGCGGTATCGCTTTCCGCCCGCCGTACATGCCGGTTAATCTTTAATGCGATTAGCCGGCCGCCGGTTGATTATTAAGATTTTAAGCGATGCGGCGGATTATTTTTTTGCTTCGTCTTCCGCCTGCTCCTGCTTTGTCACTTCCGTCGCTTTGCTGTTCGACGTAACGAGCGCCAACAGTTTATTGACTTGGGAGACTTTGATATTTTTTAAAAATGCGTAATTTTCGTTGATCTCTCTTGCGATGTGCGTGTCTTTATCCCAATCGCCTTTTGCGTAGGTGATGTCGTTCGAGCACGGGAAATAATATCCGTATTGATTCGCTTTTTTGCCGTCCGCCGACGGAGTCGCGGAATTGTAAACCATCGCTTCGTAGCATTCCTTCGTCAGCAAAAAGCGTGCGAACAGACATGCGGTATACGGATGCGCGGCATTATTAACGATTTGAGAACACATCGTATACATAAATCCGTTGAAGCCGTCGATTTCCCAATCGAACTGTACCGTCTTTTTCGCTTGAATCGTTCCCGCTTTGCCGATGACTTTTCCGTTTTTGTCTTTGACGTCTTCTTTTTCGTAGAACGAAGGATCCGCACCGACGATGCCGCCGTAATACTTTGTCGCAGCGTCTTTCATCTTTGCGAACGCACCGTAGTACACATAGCCGCGGTCCCAATCGTATTTGAGCTGAGTTTCTTTCATCGCCGTACCGTCGGATGCATGCCAGCGTGAAATATTTGCAATCATTTCGGTAACCCACTGTTCACCGGCTGAAGCGTAGCCCGTTTCCGAAGCGCTCCAATCTTTGTTGTAATAATTTTTGTACGCTTTTTCGATGCGCGCTTGATTTGCCGGAGCTTCGCAGCTTAAGAGAAAAGACATATTGATTTGTTCGGTAACCGGAGATTGGAACGATACTTTGTCCAAGTGATCGGGGTCGGCCGACGTTCCGGCGAGCTGCCAAATATTGTATAATTTTTTTCCGGTAACTTTTTCAAAATTCGTATTCGTATAAAATATTTTATTGAAGTGAATGCCTTTTAAGGGATACGTGTCCGCTTCGGATAATCCCATCTCTTTCCAATCCGACGGAACGAAGTTGCACACAATACCCGCGGCATCGTAGTCGGCGAGAGAGCGGACATCCTGAACGAGCGCATAGTCGGCAAAATACGTTTTGTCCGCGACTTCGAGCGCCGTCAACAACGTGTAATCCTTATAGCTGTTGTTTACGTAGACATTGTCTTTGCCGTCTTTCGTACCGTAGTGCAGCCAATCGTAGTGTTCCGCGAATTTCGTTGCAGCCGTTTTCAACGCGGAAGTCAAACCGACGATTTTGAAAGTGTCGTTCGATGCTTCCATTTCCGCCTTTGCGGCCGCTTCGAGTTTTTCAAGCGGCATTTTGCTTGCTTTTGCAACGATGTCCGCAGTGGAACCGGCTTTTTTACCGCTGCCGCATGCAGCGATACACAAGACCGCTAAGCCGAGTATCGCCGTTTTAAATAGATTTTTTTTGATCATACTACATCTTCCTCCTAATGTATAAACGATAGATAAAATACAAGCTCGCATCCGTTTGCGTAAAACAGATGCATAAAGCGACTGCGCCTGCTTTTTTAGATTGATTTCTTTTCAGTATAAATGAGAAAAATCGAGTTGTCAATAAAAAAATATCGAGGGTAAAATGACATAAAAATATGAGGTAGCGAAGCAACAATAACGCGGCATTGCCGAAGGCCGATGTGCTCAACAATGCCGCATTTTATAAAACGATTTATCTGCTCAAAAGATTGTTCATGCGCCTTACGAAGTCTGCGGGATCTTTCAATTCTTCGCCGCCGACGAGCAGCGCCTGATCGAGCAGCACAAAAGCGATATCCGCGATGCGTTCTTTGTCGTCGGTGTCTTTGAGCTTTTGCACGATCGGGTGATCGCCGTTCACTTCGAGGATAGGCTTTACGTCGACGCCGGTCTGCCCCATCGCTTTCATCATGCGCTCCATTTGAAAGGACGGATCGTTTTCGTCTACGACGATGCACGAGGGGCTGTCCGAAAGGCGCTTGCTGAGCTTTACTTCTTTGACTTTGTCGCCGAGCGCTTCTTTGATCTTTTCGACGATCGGTTTGAATTCCTTTTCTTTTTTTTCGGCTTCGGCTTTATCGACGCCGAGTTCATCGTCGCTTCCCGCCCTGTTCACCGATTTCAATTCGAAGTCTTTATATTTTCCGAGCGCGGGGATAACGATGTCCGCGATGTCGCTTGCGATTATTAAAACTTCGAATCCTTTTTTCGTATACGCTTCGAGAAGCGGGCTCGAACGGAGATTTTTTTCGTCGCTGCCGGTGATGTAATAGATCGATTTTTGTCCGCTTTTCATGCGCTGCACGTAGTCCGCAAAACTCGTCCATTCGCCGCCGGCAGTTTTGGCCGCGGCATTTTGAGCGGAAGCGTTTGCAGTGCCCGCGTCTTTTTTTGTAGCGCCCGCATCTTTTCCGGCAGTATCCATATCGCTTGCGCCGTCTTTTGCATCCGGCTTGTACGTCGTTTTAAATCGAACGATTTCCGCGATCTCATCGCGGTTTGCAAAATCCGAGTACAGACCTTCCATCATCGGACGGTTGAACTGCGCGACAAACGTATTCCATTTTTCGATAGCTTTTTTTTCGGCGTCGGTCGGCTTTTCGCTTTTCCGCGCTTTATCGGCTTCGTCTCCGAGTTTTTTGAATTCGCCGAGCAGCTTTTTTACCGACTGCGCTTTGATCGTTTCGAGGATGCGGTTTTGCTGCAAAATTTCGCGGCTCACGTTGAGCGGCAAATCTTCGCTGTCGATGATGCCGCGCACAAAACGGAGGTATGCCGGAAGCAGTTCGCGGTCGTCGTCGGTGATAAACACACGCTTGACGTAGAGTTTTATGCCGCTTTTGTAGTCGGCTTGATACATATCGAAGGGCGCGGTTTTCGGAACGTAAAAGAGCGTCGTATATTCCTGCGTACCTTCGGCGTGCGTGTGGACGTACATGAGCGGATCGTCGCCGTCGCGGCTCATCGTTTTGTAGAATTCGTTGTAGTCCGATTCCTTCAAATCGCTCTTCGATCGTTTCCATACCGCGCTCGCGCTGTTTACCTGATCGACTTTATTTTCGCTCGACGTAACGTTACCCTTGTCGTCGTATTTGTTTTGCGTATAGTGAAGATAGATCGGAAACGCGATATAATCGCTGTATTTTTTAATAAGTTCTTCGATCTTCCAGCGGCTCGCGTACTCTTTGCTGTCGTCGTTTAAATGCATGACGACGGCGGAACCGCAGGCATCGCTTTTATCGAAACCGTATTTTTTTGCCTCTTCGCTGTCGCATGCGACTTCTTCAATATCGTACGAGTTCGTGCCGTCGCTCGACCAGTGCCAAATTTTTCCGGACGGGTCGGCCGCTTTCCGCGTGTATACGTCGATTTTTTTTGCCGCCATAAACGCCGCATAAAAACCGACGCCGAACTGCCCGATGAGCGCCGAATCTTTCGACGCCGCTTCGTTCAATTTTTCAAAAAACGCTTTCGTTCCGCTGCGCGCGATCGTACCGAGATTGTCGGTTAAATCCTTATCGGTCATGCCGATGCCGGAATCCCGCACGATAAGCACGCTCTCTTTGCCATCATCTCCGCCTTCGAACGAAATGTCGATGCGCGGCGCAAAATGCACGTCTTTGAACGCGTCGTCGGATACGGTGAGATATTTGAGTTTGTCGAGCGCGTCCGATGCATTCGAAACGATTTCCCTAAGGAAAATATCCTTATTCGAATACATCGAATGGATGATGAGTTTTAAAAGCTGATTTACTTCGGTTTGAAATTGATACGTTGCCATACAAGCCTCTTTTTAGAAATTGGAAAATAGTGCGGAAAATTCGCAGATTACTTCTAATGTACTGATAAAAGACGCTATTCGGCAAGAGCGAGAAAACATTCCTTAAAATGCGGCATTGCAGGAAGTGTCAACTTTCGAAAATGCCGCATTCGTGCGCGAGCTTCGCAACGAGCGCGTAAGCGCGAAGTTTCAAGCGGCGCACACATATATGGTCGAGTTTTCGAAGAAAACTCGAAGTCAGAGACCGGTCATAAGGCGAATCTCAGAGAGCGGATACTTGCGTTCAGCCATCAGCTTTGCCGTTTCCCGCTTTGCTTGATATGATCCCGCAGCGATACCATCGCGTCGACCTTGTAAGAGTCCGTCTCTCCTGCCTTTGCGTATGCCCCGTTCAAAGCCAATCTTTTCACCTGCCATGCGTAAGTCATCTTCCCGTATATTCAACGACATATACGTACTCCCATAAAAACTTTTGCAGGATGCTTTAGGATCCGAAAAAGTTTTTAGCCGTGCGCGGGAGCGCACACGTTCAATAATCGAGTTTGCAAAATAAAGTGTATCATACACGTATGATTTTTACCGAAACGATACACATTCTCTCCTTCCGGAAACAACCGAGCAAACTCGATATAAAAAGCGACGGCGCTATTTCAGCCGTTGCTTTTTATCACACTCCTGAACTTTTCGTTCCGTTTCGCTTTTTCGACAAGCTCATCGATGTGCTATGTAAAACCGCTCGTCGCCCGCCTCTCGCAAAGATACTCCAACAAAGCGCTCAATTCAGGCTCAGCTTCTTTACCGTAGGCACCCACATTATAAAACACCTTATACGATTTGTCATCAAGAAAAAGCGTACCGTCTTCACTGCATAAATTGCGAAACGTATATACAGGTAAGCCTTTGCCGAAGGGATCCTGCGTACAGATAAAGATGACGTAGCTCTCTTTCAGTTCGGCATAGCTTTGTCCTCTCAAGAGGTTATCGACATCCATGAGGCTTTGGGGCATCTCGAAAAACTCACCTTTAGCGATTTTTTCGAGATGCTGACGAGTTTGGGAAGAGAGGGCGGGATCGATGTTTGTATTTCGATATCGAAGATGCGCTCTGGGTCTGAGACATAGACGTCGAGGCGTATGCCCTTGCTTTCGTAAAAGGGTGCTATCGTTTTTTGCAGGGAGGGGTATTCTATTTTACCGACTTTGATATGCAAAAGACGTTCGATGACACCCTTGCAGATTGTTCTTTAAAATTGTGCAGCGAGTAAATCTTTCGATTTAGGAGCTGTACAATTAGTGCGCGAGAGCGCACAGGTATATCCGCGAGTTTTCTTTCGAAAACTCGAAGTTAAACGAGACGCGCTATTTCAGCGTCTCGTTTAAACGCTTTGTTTTTCATGACTGTACCGAACATAAAGTCATCGGTAAAGGAGAGTTCTTCGACGGGTTTATGGGTATATTCCATAGCTGCACCTTCGGTTATTGAGATAGTGCGGCAAACCGCTGACCTATACTGTTTCGTTCACCAACTGAACGGCGAGTTTCGAAAGTGAATAAAATGATGCGGAGGCGAGGTTCCGGCTACGTGCCGTTTCGAGCGTTAGGCTTGCGGAAGCCTACCCTACAAGCTCGACCGCGGCATACACGGCGAGTTTGCAGAGCAAACTCGGTAGTGAGCGCAGCGAACGAAGTTCTCGCCGAAAGCATAGCTTTATTTAGAAATAGTTTCGAAACTCGACTTTCGACCTATATATCGTTTACAAAGTGATAAATTACGCGGTTTTTTGTAAAAATAAACGAGAATACCATATTTCTGTATTTCTGCACGGAGAGCTTCGCGCTTCGCGCTCGTTGCAAGTTGCGCGGGGAACTTCGCTCAATGTACGGCACGGTGTCGTATCGTGTCTCTTTTCCAAATAATTACCCATTACCCATTACACATTACCAATTACAAATTGATTTCCGTGTTCCCGCCGTTTTCAACCTTGCGCTTTCATCGATATATGTGTATAGTATAATCATGGCCGATAAGAAATTCACCGTTCTTGATTTGCTTGAACTTGATCTGCCCGGGCACGATGCACTGTATTTGACGTGCATCGCAGGACGGCGCGGTTTGCCTCGTGCGATGACGGCCCCCGACATCAACCGGCCGGGTCTTGCGCTTACCGGCTTTTACGAATCCTTCGCCTATCAGCGCGTACAGCTTTTCGGCCGCGGTGAAAGCGCATATTTGCAAAAGCTCCATGCGGAACACAATCTTTCATCGCTGAAAGCGATTTTCGAATACGATATCCCATGCTGCGTTTTTTCGTACGATATACAGCCGCCCGACGATTTTCTTGCAATAGCGGAAGAAGCCTTTTGCCCCGTTTTGCAGACATCGCTCGAATCGACGGAATTTTCAAGCCGTCTCATCCGCGTCTTATCGAACACGTTCGCGCCGAAAAAAACGATGCACGGCGTTCTCGTCGAAGTGTACGGTATCGGCATCCTGCTCGTCGGACACTCCGGCGTCGGTAAAAGCGAAACGGCGCTCGAACTCATCGAACGGAGCCATCGCCTCGTTGCAGATGACATCATCGAACTGCGGTGCGTCAACGGCAACATCCTGCTCGGACAGGGCGCAAATCGATTTATCAGCCACCACATGGAAATACGAGGGCTGGGCATCATCAACGTATCGCAGCTCTACGGCGTCGGTGCCATCCGCGATCAAAAAGAAGTACAGCTCGTCGTCGAGCTTGAAGATTGGGATCCCGATAAAGTGTACGACCGGCTCGGCACGGATCAAAAATACATGGATATCCTCGGCGTCAAAATTCCCGTCCTCGAAATACCGGTGCGGCCGGGGCGAAACCTGCCGATCATCATCGAAGCGGCGGCGATGAATGAACGCTTAAAGCGCATGGGCTACAATTCCGCGCGCGACTTCAATCAAAACGTGCTCAAATGGATCGAAACGGGAGAAGCGCAGACTGCGTACAACAGCAGTGACGACTCCTATTAATTAATAATTTTGCTTTATAAAAGGATGACGATATGATTGAAAAAACGCTGATCGTAAAAAACAGAGCGGGCATTCACGCGCGTCCGGCAGCGCTCATCGCGCAGACCGCGAACAAATTCAACTGCGAGCTTACGCTCGTCCTCGGCGATACGGAAGTGAATGCAAAATCGATCATGGGCGTCATCACGATGGCGGCCGGTTACAATACGAGCATCACGTTGAAAGCGGACGGCTCCGACGAAGAGGAAGCGGCGCAGGCGATCGAAGCGCTCTTCGATTCGAAATTTGCGGAAGAATAACATGAAGGAAATCACCGACAGACAAAAACAGGTTTTAGCGTTTATCTCAGGTTTTACGGAAGAGAATTCGTATCCGCCGACCGTACGCGAAATAAGCGATCACTTCGGCATAGGGCTGCGCGCCGTGCAGGATCACATCGCCGCATTGCAGCGCAAGGGATTTTTATCGCTGTGCCAAAAGCGCTCGAGGTCGATCCGCGTGCTCGTCGACGGCGAGCTTAAAGCCTCGCGACCCTACATCGACAAAGTGCCGCTCCTCGGAACGGTCGCCGCGGGAAAGCCGCTACTCGCCGCGGAAAATCTCGACGGTTATGTCAATTTAACCGAACCGTTCGTACATCCGGGAAAGCGGTATTTTGCGCTTCGCGTGCGCGGACAGAGCATGATCGACGCGGGCATCCTCGAAGGCGATTTGGCGGTCGTCGAGCAGACGTCGGATGCGGAAAACGGACAGATCGTCGTCGCCGTCATCGATGAAGCGATCACTTTAAAGCGGTATTATAAAGAAAAAAATCGCATCCGATTGCAGCCGGAAAACCCTGCGTTCAAAGCGATCTACAGTCAGGATGTCCGCGTCGTCGGAATCTTATCGAATATCGTCCGCACGTATTGATATGGATGCTCCGATTTATCTCTACACGGGCCCCGAATTCGGCGAACGAAACGACGCGGTTTCCGCCGTAAAAGACGCGATGCGCAAAGCGCACGGTGCGCTCGACGAATACCTTTTTTATGCGAACGAAACGCCCGTTTCGGAGATAGTGACGATTTTACAAAGCGGCTCCCTCTTTACAAATGCAACGTGCGTCGTCGTGCGTTCCGCGGAATCGATCAAAAAAAAGGAAGACATCGGTACGATATCCGCATGGGTAAAGACGGCCGGGGAAGGGACGAGCGCGCTCGTCCTCGTGTCGGATGAAATCGCAGTCGACGCAAAGCTCGAAAAAGTCGTACCGGCCGTGCATAAAAAAATATTTTGGGAAATGTTCGAAGACCGGAAAGTGCCGTGGCTCATAAACTTTTTCGGCAAAAACGGATACCGCATAGGCGAAGAAGCCGCCGAAGATATCCTCGACATGATCGAAAACAACACGCAGGCGCTCCGCTCCGAATGCGCACGATTTTTTTTGCTCTTTCCGAAATCGCACGAAATCACATCCGCCGACGTCGAAGCGGTGCTTTCGCACAACAGAGCCGAAAGCGCCTTTACGCTGTTTGCAGCGATGGCATCAAGTGAGAGCGCATCGCGAAGACTCGAACTTTCCCTCGATGTACTGCAAAAAATCCGCCTTTCAAAAGATTCTTCTCCGGTGATGATACTCGCGGGACTCGCTTCATGTTTCCGCCGCCTTGCGCTGTGGCACGCGCTCGCGTCTGCGGGACAAAGCGATGATTTTACGTTGAAGACGCACGGCTTTTCGAGCAAAAAAGCGAAAGCCCAGTACAGCCGCGCCTCTTCGATTTGGACGGCCGGACAGACTGCGGCGATCCTCGCCGGTATCGCGGCCGCCGACATGGAGATCCGCTCAAGCGGCGCACTTTTCGAAGACGTTCTCCTGCAGCGCGTCGTCTACGAAGCGGTCGTCAAAAAAGGTGCGTCATGTGCCGCGTATGAACGCGTGGTGTAATATATCTCAAGGCGTGCGTTGTAATGTATTAATAAAACTGTTGTCAACGAGTGCAACACGCTTGCAAACGTGCAGTGTACAAAACCCGCCGACCGCGTTATCATAGCGCTATGACCGATTATCAAAAAGAGTTTATCGATTTTATGGTTTCGTGCGGCGCACTCGCGTTCGGCTCCTTTACGCTCAAAAGCGGACGGCTCTCCCCGTTTTTTATCAATGCGGGTGCATACGTGACGGGTTCTCAGCTTTTGCAGCTCGGCAAATTTTATGCAAAGGCGATTCACGACAATTTCGGCGACGATTTCGATGTGCTTTTCGGCCCTGCGTACAAGGGCATTCCGCTCGGTGTCGCAACGGCCATAGCTTACGACGAATTGTACGGCAAAGCCGTTCGCTATTCATCGAACCGCAAAGAGGCGAAAGACCACGGAGAAGCGGGCATTTTGCTCGGCGGAAAAATTTCCGACGGCGACAGAGTTTTAATAATCGAAGATGTGACGACGAGCGGCAAATCGATCGAAGAGACGTATCCTATTATTAAAGCGCAGAGCGAAAAAGCGGACGTGATCGGTTTGGTCGTGTCGATAAACAGAATGGAAAAGGGTCTTACGTCGGACAAAAGCGCGCTCGACGAAATCTCCGCATCTTACGGTTTTCCCGCCCGCGCAATCGTTTCCATGGACGACGTTATCGACGCGCTTTATACGCACGGGGATAAAACGATCATCACCGACGACATCAAAAAATCGCTCGACGGCTACTACGCGCAATGGGGCGCAAAGCGCTGAAAGCGCAAATCCGCCGCAAAAACGCGACCGCCGGCACGATCCGCAAAATGCCGCGCGTCGGCCGATCGGCAAAAAGGTGATACATCGCGCGCGCGCCGCCGAATCGTACATCGGGAAAAAAGTCGCGCCTTGTTCAGTGGTGAAAAAGGCGCATGCCGGTAAAGGCCATAACCATACCGTATGCATCGCATGTGCGTATGACGTCGTCGTCGCGGATCGAACCGCCGGGCTCGGCTACGACGGAAGCTCCGCTTTTATGCGCACGCTCGATGTTGTCGCCGAACGGAAAAAACGCGTCGCTTCCGACGGCTACTCCCGTGTTTTTCGAAATCCATTCTCGCTTTTCTTTTTCCGTAAAAACGGGCGGCTTCGTCTTAAATACTTTTTGCCACGCGCCGTCCGCGAGTATGTCGGCGGATTCGCTTCCGACGTATACGTCGATCGCATTGTCGCGCTCGGCTCGCTTTATATCGTCGCGGAATTCAAGTGCGAGCGCTTGGGGCGACCGGCGGAGCCACCACGTATCCGCTTTGCCGGCTGCAAGGCGCGTACAGTGGACGCGCGACTGCTGCCCCGCACCGACACCGATAGCCTGTCCCTCTTTGACAAAGGCGACGCTGTTCGACTGCGTATACTTGAGTACGATGAGCGAAATTAATAAATTCAATGTATCGGTATCGGAAAGCGTTTTGTTTTTCGTCACGATATTAGAAAGACACGATGAGTCGATGACGGCGTTGTTCCGTCCCTGCTCGAACGTAACGCCGAACACTTGCTTCCGCTCGATCTCTTCCGGCACGTACGAGCCGTCTATTTGAAGGACGACGTAGGCGCCTTTTTTTTTCGCTTTTAAAATATCGAGAGCGGTGCCGTCGTAGCCGGGTGCGATGACGCCGTCAGACACTTCCTTTGCAATGAGGCGGGCAGTCGCTTCGTCGCACGGATCGGACAGCGCGATAAAATCGCCGAAAGACGACATACGGTCGGCACCGCGCGCACGGGCATAGGCGGCGGCAAGCGGCGAAAGTTCGATATCTCCCGTAAAATATATGCGTTTGAGCGTATCGGAAAGCGGCAAGCCGACGGCAGCACCCGCAGGCGACACGTGCTTGAACGAAGCCGCGGCGCTTATGCCGCTTACGGTGCCCAGCTCTTTGACAAGCTGCCAGCCGTTCAGCGCATCGAGCAGATTGATATAACCCGGCGTTCCGTTTAAAACGTCAAACGGCAGCTCTCCTTTTTCAATAAAAACGCGAGCGGGTTTTTGGTTCGGGTTACATCCGTATTTGAGCGGCAATTCTTTCATAATCGATAATTCTCCTGACGGCAATAAAATCAACATACCCCGCTGCAAAGCAACGGTGTATCAAAGCTTCCGCACGAATCAACATACCCCGACGCAAGCGTCCGGGTACAGTGCTCAACGTTTCGCACTGTATGTTCTCATAAGGTGGTTGCAGTCGGCTTTAACACCCTTTGTTACGACGCAAGCGTCGGGATATTAAACCCTCCGCACGAATAAAAAAACTCCGCTCCTTGCCGGAACGAAGTTTCCATTGCGAATCAATTGCAGCATAAAAGGGTCTGGATGTACTGTTCGAAAGAAAAATCAACCTTTTTCCGCGTCGGTAAAAATCGAATCCACTTCGTAGTTTGCGATAAAATCCTGAACGTCGCCGGAACTCATCGTAATGCCGTATGCAACATCGCTGCCCGATTTGATATCCGCGCTGACGCCTTTGAAATCCGCATAGCTTATCGCCGTACCGGCAAGTGCTCCTTTGTCGGCCGCCCTGCTAAATCCCGATTTTCCGTTATAATTGACATAGATATCACTCATACTCTCTATACCCCAATGTAAAATTGATATGTTCAGTATACACGATTGCGTATTATAAATCAAGGCAAATATAAAATAAAATTTCGGACTCATTCGTAACGGCACCCGAATTTCCTCAATTTCATATATAAATATGCGTAAATCATGCGTTTTCTTGTGATTTCGGTTTGACATTTTGAACATTGTACGTTACTATGTATAGTGAATTATTCTATACCACGCACATAAGGAGACAAAGGTGAATATTATTATTTTATTCATTGTTCTCCCGGTTGCAGGAATTATTCTTGGATGGATTATTAGATGGCTGTATGCCAGATTTCAACTATCTGCGTCAGAACAAAAAGCTGAACGTGTAAAACAGGATGCAATTCGAGAAGCTGAAGCACAGAAAAAAGAAATTTTGCTTAATGCAAAAGATGAACTCATTCGGGAACGAAACCAGCAGGAACGGGAAAACAGAGAACGACGGGCCGAAGTACAGCGCTATGAAGCCCGCGTAAATAAAAAAGAGGAGCTCCTCGACCAGCGGGCTTCCGAATACGAAAAGCGCGATAAGGAATTTATCGATCGCGTCGAATCGCTGAAAAAGCGCGAAGCGTCGGTCATGACGCAGGAAGAGGAATACCGCAAACGGCTCGAGCACGTGTCGGGGCTTTCCCAACAGCAGGCAAAAGAGCTCATCATCAAAAACCTCGAAAACGACGCCCGCCACGACGCGCAGGCTCTGCTCAATAAAATCGAACAGGAAGCTCAGCTTACGGCGGAAAAAAAGGCACGCGATGTACTCGTGACGATCGTCCAGCGCCTCGCGCCGGAAGTTACGAGCGATATCACCGTTACGACGGTATCGCTCCCGAGTGACGAGATGAAGGGCCGCATTATCGGGCGCGAGGGACGCAATATCCGCACGCTCGAAACGCTTACCGGTGTCGATATCATCATCGACGATACGCCGGAAGCGGTTGTCATCTCGTGTTTCGATCCGGTGCGTAAAGAGATCGCAAAGGTTGCGCTCGAACGGCTCATATCCGACGGCCGCATTCACCCCGCGCGTATCGAAGAAATCGTGCAAAAAGTTACGCACGAGGTGCAAAATAAAATTTACGAAGAAGGCGAAAAAGCGCTGTTCGATTTGGGCATCCACAATATGCCCACCGAAGGTGTGCGGGCTCTCGGACGGCTTTATTTCCGCACAAGCTACGGGCAAAACGTGCTCACGCACTCGAAAGAAGTGGCGATGATCGCGGCCGCCCTTGCTGCGGAAATCGGCGGGAACCGCGAACTTGCAAAACGCGCGGCGCTGCTCCACGATATCGGCAAAGGAGCCGAAACGGAAAGCGATCAAAATCACGCGGAAATCGGCGCGGAAATCGCACGGAAAATGGGCGAGGATCCCCGCGTCATCAATGCGATCGCAGCTCACCACAACGACATCGAACCGACGAGTACGGAAGCGGTGTACGTGCAGATCGCGGACGCCATATCCGCCGCGCGTCCGGGAGCACGGCGAGAAACAATCGACAATTACGTCAAGCGTCTTGAAAACCTCGAACAGACGGCGGAACGTTTTTCCGGCGTAGAAAAAGCGTACGCGATTCAAGCCGGCCGCGAACTTCGCATCCTCGTCGACAACGCGAAAGTGGGCGACGAAGAGGTAAAACCGCTCGCGCAAAATATCGCAAAACAAATCGAATCGGATCTGCGCTATCCGGGCAGGATCAGAATCACGATGATTCGCGAAACGCGCATCGTAGAATACGCGCGGTAGAAATAGAAGTTTTCGACGGTGTGCCCGGCATCGTCTGCACTGTCAGGCGGTGTCGCCGATTCGACAAAATGGAAAGCGGATAAAAAAGGCTTTGCATGTTTTTGCAAAGCCTTTTTTATTTTCAATTTTTTACGATAACGATCCCGCCGAGCACGAGCAAGTGCCGCGAAAGCGTACTGAGCCAGCGCAAAACCGAATCGATGCTTCCCGACGGCAGTGCGCCCTTACCGATAAAATCGAGCAGCACGATCGCCGCGATCCACGCGATCATAATGATGACCATAAGGATCGTGTCGATCGGAGAACTGAACGTCACGAATATGCGAAGCAGCAAAAAAAGCCCCGCAAGCACTTCGATGATCCCGAACACGAGACAGATAATCCTCGCCGTGTCCCCGTTCATCACCGATTTTACAGCAGCCGCGATTTCGTTGCCGTTGCCGCCCTGCAGCGTCCAAATCCCCGTCACAAAAAAATACAAACCGAGCGCGATCTGAGTAAGCATATACCCGATCGAACGCCGTTCTGCCGTTGCCATACCGATACCTCCTAAGATATTTAATAATAATTGAAAGTTCCCGAAACTTCCGTTTTCAGCGACTTTCATTAAATTATTAATTAATAATTTGATCCGCTCAACAATGCGAAATTCATAAAATGCGCGCCTAATGTCACCGGTTCCGTCTGATCATGAGGATAAACGCGACGATAAAAAAACAGCTCGGCACGACGGCGAACAAAAACGTCGGAAGCGGAATGTCGGCGACGGTCAAGGCGTTCGGAAGGATGACGCCGAGTTTTGTCATCATGTCGTACACAAAACTCGCATACGACGTTACGACGCCCGCAGCGAGCGACATCCATGCGGCATCCCGCGTTTTCGACCACAGCATGATCGCACAAAACGCCGAAATGCCGCCCAACGCGAGTTTAATAATCGACAGTACTATATCCCCTTGCGCCATTGTTTTTCCCCAACAATCGATTTGCAATTACTCGAACGGAGTATTTTTCAGCTTTGTAAATACACCCCTGTCCGCGCCGAACGGAACGATCGACGGTACATTATAGTCGCAGCTTACGACTACCTCGCAGTCAAGGCAGTGCAGCAAAAAATCGGCATAGCGCGCTTCCGCGATTTTCGGATAAAGGTAGGGCCCTTCGCGCGTCCAATATTTTGTTAAAACCGTATCATAGATAAACCAATCTTTTTCTTCGAAGCGATTTTCCGAAGCGATACAATCATAGATCGCCCTCACCGCAGCTGCCGCAAGGGCTGCCGGAATGCGCTCGCATGCCGCCGGAATAATGCCCGCATCGATACGCTCCTGACGGACGGACGGACGGACTGCGACAAAATACAGCGCGGACGCCCACGGAAACGGCGGCGTTACGATAAGACAGTCGATTTTTCGATAGTCGGAAACATTCGGATTCCACGGCTTCCAAAAAGCGGTACTGCTCTCCGAAAACGCCAACGCCGTTTTCAACGCGGAAGCGCGATCGGTATACACGTACGCAACGCGCTCATCCCCGATAAGCGAACTCACCGCTCTTGCAATGCGCCCCTCATAATCCGTATCGAAGCTTCCGACAAGTCCGCGGTCGAGCGTATTTTTAAAAACTTTCAGCGCCGCGCCGCCCTTCCAGCCGAGGATCGCCCGCCCTCCTTCGCGATAGAGATCGGTGAGGCGCACGCCTTTCCGCGTATATAAAAAGCAGCCGCGAGCGCGCTGCACGGTACCGTAGCGCTTTGTTATTTCCGATGCCAAAAAATCGATCGATGCCATTGCTGATAGTATAGCGAAAAAAAGCCGATTTTGCCACAGTACGTATGCCGCCGCGACACGGCTTGACCGTTTCGGCGGCTTTAAAAACAGCGCGGTAAATATACCTATTTATTAATTTTCAAATAATTTATTTTTATAAAATTCTCGATTTCGGTCTCTTCTTCTTTTGAAGAAAAACAATGCCGTGGTATTACAATAGCTC